>NZ_JBBIAA010000011.1:0-93407 GCF_037482545.1 Pseudokineococcus basanitobsidens
GGCGACCTCGCGCAGCGCGCGCTCGAGCTCCCCCTCCAGCGCCCGGCGGGCGGCGACGAGCTCGAGGTCCCACTCCCACACGTCCCCGGCCCCGCCGAAGCCCCGGAAGGAGAGCTCCTGCAGGGTCCACAGCGCCAGCTGCAGGTCGTCGTCGCGCAGCACCTCGTCGGCGCTGCGGCGCACCCGGCCGAGCTCGGCGACCACGGCCTCCCGGACCTCCCCCGGGCTCGTGCGCCCGCCGCCGAGGAGGTCGACGACGGCGGTCGAGGCCGGTCCCCGCCCGCGGGGCAGGCCCACGGCCGCCGGCGTCACCCCCGGCGTGGTGGCGCGGCTGGTCGTGCGGGCGGTCGTCGTGCGGGCGGTCGTCGCCATGGCGGGCTCCCCGGTCGCGGTCCGTGCTGCGGTCGCCCACGCTCGGGCGGTGGTCATCCCCTCGCACCCCGCGGACGCCCGGGCCCGGCCGGTCGACGCCTCGACCGCTCCGCCCCGGGACGACCTGCTGGCCCGGCCGGGAGAGCGGGCCGTCATCACGGTGTGCCCGGACGGGCCGCTCCTCGTGCGCGGCGAGGTGGACGTCGTGGGCGTCGACGGCGAGCCCGTCGAGCGTCGGCGCAGCACGGTCGCGCTGTGCCGGTGCGGCCGGACGTCGATCGCCCCGTACTGCGACGGGAGCCACAAGGTCAGGCCGCGGCGGGGGTGAGGCGCTCCGGCGGGGGGCTGGGTCGGAGGACGTGCGCGACGTCGTCACGGCGTCGTCGGCCGGTCGGGGTCGCTCGTAGAGCCAGCGCCCGCACGCATCCCCGCGCGACCCGGGCCCCGGGACGCCGCCGGCCGTGACGTGCCGGCAGCGCGGATAGCCTCCGGACGTCCCTCACGCCACCGACAGGCGCAGGCGACGCGCCGGTGCGGCGAGTCGCCGTCCCGGGACCGTCGAGCGCAGGAGGGTGCAGCGCGTGCGCGTCGTCTACAACAGCTTCGGGGGGCGCTACGCCGACAGCCCGCGGGCCGTGCACGAGGCGCTGCTCCGCCGGGGCGACGACGTCGAGCACGTGTGGCTGCTCGACGAGCGCCATCGCGCAGGTTTCCCCGCCGGGACGGCGACCGTCGAGCTCGGCACCCCTGCGGCCGGGGAGGTGCTGGACGGGGCCGACGTCGTCGTCGCCAACACGCACATGCCCCTGGACTGGGTCCCGGCGGCGGGCACCCGGTACGTGCAGACGTGGCACGGCACCCCGCTGAAGCGGATCCACGGGGACGCGCACACGCGGTACGACGACGACCTCATGGCCCGACTGCAGGCCGAGGTGGACCGCTGGGGCTGCCTCGTCGGGCCCGGCGGGGAGGGCAGCGCGCTGCTGGCGCGGGCGTTCCGCTACACCGGCCCGGTGCTCGACACGGGGTACCCGCGCAACGACGTCCTGCACGCCCCCGGTGCCGCCGAGCACGGGCGCGCCGTCCGCGAGCGGCTCGGCCTCGGCGCCGACGAACGCGTGGTGCTCTACGCGCCGACGTGGCGCGACGACGAGGACCTCGTCGGCCCGGGAGCTCCGCCGGGGCTGGACGCCGCCCGGCTCGCCGACCACCTCGGGGAGGGCTGGCGTGTCCTGGTGCGGCTGCACTACTTCGTCCGGCGGGGAGCTGGTGTCGACCACCCCCGCGTGCTCGACGTCGGCGCCCACCCGGACATCACCGACCTGTACCTGGCGGCCGACGCCTTCGTGACCGACTACTCCTCGTCGCTCTTCGACGTCGCGCCCACACCGCTGCCGGTGCTGCTCTACGCCTACGACCTCGAGCACTACCGCGACCGGCTCCGCGGCTTCTACCTCGACCTCGACGAGGAGTCCCCCGGCCCCGTGGTGCGCACCCAGGACGAGCTCGAGCGGCTGCTGCTGGACCTCCCCGCCGTGGACGCCGCCTGGGCGGACAAGCGGGCCGCCTTCGTGGCGCGGTGGTGCCCGCAGGACGACGGGCAGGCCACCGGGCGCCTGCTCGAGCGGGCGGGGCTGTGACGGCCCGGCGCCCGCGCGGGCCGGGACCCGAGCGGTCGGTGGGGCTCGCGGCGCGCCTCCCGCACGGCGCGGCGACGCCGCCGCACGCCCTCCCGCCGTCGGGGCTGACGGCGTGGCGCGTCCGCGACGGACTGGCCGTGGCCGCCCGGGGCAGCAGCACCTGCCCCGTCTACCCCGTTGCGGTCGGGTACGAGCCGACCGGCGGGTCCAGCGGTCGCCCGCGTGTGCGCGTCGACCTCGACGACGCCTACCCGGGACGGCCCTGCACGAAGGACCTCGTGCTGACGACGCACGTCGTCGCACTGCCCGGGGGAGCGCCCGCGGAGGGCCACCTCGAGCTGCTGCTCGTGCTGCGCGAGGTCCGCGAGCGCGTCCTCGTCCACTGATCCGGCCCCGCGGCAGGAGCACGCGCGACGACGGCCCCGCACCCAGTGGGTGCGGGGCCGTCGTGGTGGTGTGTCCGAGGGGCCCGTGGACCCGTGGGCTCAACCCGCCTGCTGGGCCTTCTGGGCCTCGGCGAGGGCCTCGGCGTAGCGCTGCTTGACCTCGTCCATGTCGAGGCCGCGCAGCTGGCCGATGAGGTCCTCCAGCGCCGGCTGCGGCAGCGCCCCGGGCTGGCTGAAGACCGGGATGCCGTCGCGGTAGGCGACCAGGGTGGGGATCGACGTGATGCCGTACCGGGCCGCCAGCTCCTGCTCCGCCTCGGTGTCGACCTTGGCGAAGGTGATGTCCTCGTTGGCCTGCGACGTCTTCTCGTAGACCGGGGCGAAGCTGCGGCACGGGCCGCACCACTCCGCCCAGAAGTCGATGAGGACGATGCCGTCGGCGACGGTCTCGTCGTGCTCGGCCAGCGTCAGCTCACGGGTGCTCATGGAGGTCTCCAACCAGCTCTCCGGAGGCTGTGTTCCACGTGGAGCGCGTCGCCCGGGGACGCGCCGCAGGCCCGGGCGAGGCACCGGCACGAGGACGGTCCTCAGAAGGGCGGTGGCTCGGGGGCCGCCCGCCGGGAGCGCCTCGGCTCGACGGCCGCCCGCCGGTGGGCGAGCTCCGCCACGTCCTCGGCCGCACGGGCGTCGGCGCGCGCGTCGAGCCGCTGCCGCGCGAACGCTGCCCGGGCGCGCCGGCTGTCACCGGCGGCGGCGTCCTCGGAGGAGTAGGCGGCCACCACCTCACCGCGGGCTCGCGTCGTCACCACGACCGGCGTCGCGACGCCCCGTGGGGCGGGGGCCGGCAGGAGGGGCTCGGCGGGCACCTCGACGGTCTGGCCGAGGGGGCTCGTCCACGTCAGGCCGGGGTCGCGGGGGTCCTCGCTGCTCGGGACCGCCGTCCAGCCGTGGTGGTGCTTGGCCAGGTGGTGCCGTCGGCACAGGACGTCCAGGTTGCAGGGGCACGTGGGTCCGCCGGTGGCGTACGCGGTGCGGTGGTCGAGGTCGCACCGGGTGGCGGGCACGCGGCACCCGGGCGCCTGGCAGTGACGGGTCCGGGCCCGCACGTGGCGCTCGCACGCCCGCGTCGGGGTGTAGCGGCCACCTCCGGCGGCGGCGACGGGGCAGGCCCCCCGCGGCCGGGGCAGACCGGCGTCCTGCAGGCGTCGAGGCCGCAGCGCTCCCCGCGGAGGGGCAGGTCTCGTGCTGCCCCGCGGCACGTGGGGACCTCCGAGGGCGCCGGTCAGGTCGACGCGACGACGGCCGTCCGGCGGCAGTGCCGGTCCCCCGCCCCCACGGGGTCCTCCGGAGGGGGGCGCGCAGCCGTCGGGGCCCGAAGGCTCCGGAGGACCGGGTGGGCCGGAGGGACCGGGCGGGCCGGAGGGACCGGGCGGGCCGGAGGGACCGGGTGGGCCGGAGGGACCGGGTGGGTCGAGGGTGCGCAGGTGCCCGTCGAGGTCGACGAGGGCACCGGTGAAGGGGTCGGTCAGCGCGCGGCGGAACCGGTGCCCCGCGGCGAGCAGCTCGGCCACCTGGGTCACAGGCACAGGACCGAGGCCGGCGAGCTGGGCGGGCTCGGCGTCCAGACCGACCAGGCTGCTCAGGGCGACGACGAGCTGCGGGCCGTGCGGCGAGGCCGCCCGCCCCGGCCACGACCCTCCACCCGGCGAAGGCGCGTCGTCGCGGTCGCCGACGCCCCCGCCCCGGCCCGCCGCGGGCGCGCCCTCACCCCTGGTGGCCACGACGCCCTCGACGGCACCGGCGCCGCCGGCCGGCATCGCTCCCGTCGTGGCGAGGTCGACGAGCGCGTCGAAGCGGCGCGCGTCGACGCCGCGGCGGTCGGGCAGGGCGTCGGAGCCACCCGCCGGGGCCAGCGGGTCCAGGCCCGCGACGGTCGCGGCGTGCGGGTCGAGGCGGCCGTGCACCCCCTCGCGGGCTCTCGCGGCCGTCGTGAGCCGGTCCATCACCACGGCCAGGTCGGTGCCCGGGCCGGTCGCGACCAGCTCGGCCATCCCGTCCGGCAGGGCGACCAGACGCACACCGCGCTCGCACGTCGCCAGCCGGGCGCGTGCAGCCGTCGCGTCCGGTCCGGCCGTGGCGACGAGGTGCCGCACCCGGGCCCGCAGGCGAGGAGCGGCCAGCGGTCCCAGCGCCGGACCCAGCCGGGCGTCGACCGCGCGGGCCTGCACGTCCGGCAGGGCCCGCGTCTCGACCACCACGACGCGCGCCCGGGCCTCGTCGAGCCGTCCGGACTCGAGAGCGGCCATCGTGACCGGCAGCACCGTGCAGAGCGCCGTCGCCTGCTCGACCACCGCCCGGGCCGCGCCCAGCGACAGCCTCAGCGTGACGACCAGCTCCGCTGCCGCGGCCTCCTGCGCGCCGCCGGCGGCGTCCACGAGACCGGTCTCGGACGCCCACGGGCCGCCCCCGGCCATGACCTCCGGCGTGGTCCGGCCCTCCTGGAGCTCGGTCAGGTCCTCGACGAGAGCGGCGACCTCGCGCAACGTCGCGGCCCAGGCGAGCGACCGGGACGCCTCCGAGGACGCGACCGCCTCCAGCCGAGCCCTCGCCCGCTCGGAGGCCGGGGCGGGCTGGGCGACGTCCGCACCGCCGCCGTCGGGGACCGCAGCACCGCTCGAGCACGCCCCCTCGTCCCCGTCGGGGGCGACGGGTTCGTCCGGCACCTCCTCGGCACCACGGTCGTCCAGCACAGGAGCGACGCTAGGACCGGGCACCCGACGTCGACCGAGCCGCGCGACCGCTGTGGACGGCGGCCCCGCCCCGCACCCTGTGGACGCCGCACGGACGCCGCACCGACGGGCCGTCGCGCTCCACCCGTCCGGGCCCGCTACGCCCTCAGCGCTCAGAACCAGGTGCGTGCGAGCACCCCGGTCGACGGGTCCCACAGCATCGCCCCGAGCCGTCGTGCGGCGCCGGGCGTCCGCTCGTCGACGCGGCCGGCGGCGACGTGACCGGCGAGCGGCACCTGACCGAGGTACGCGGCGCCGAGGACCGCGACGGGCAGGACGACGTCGGGCTCGGCGTCCGTCGGCTCGGCCCGGCCGGCACCGTCCGCGTCCGCGACGAGCCGCCACCGGCCGCCCGCGAGCCCCAGGTCGTCGACGACCTCGAGCACCACGGACCCCGGCAGCGCGTAGCGGCGGGCCGCGAGCGCGGACGGGACGTCGAGCAGGCGCACCCAGTGGAAGTCGTCGCGCTCGGTCTGCACCGCGGCGCGCGGGTCGACGAGCAGGTGCTCGAGCGGCTCGTGCGGGGACCGGTCGCCCGCCGTCGCCGCGACGACGAGGTCGAGCTCGGCGAGGAAGCGCCACAGCGCCGTCGTGGCGGCCGGCCCGTCCGCCATGAGCTCGAGCACCTCGGCGCGCGTCGACGTGCGCCGGCCCTCGGAGGTCTCGACGGCGCGGTAGGACAGCGCGCCGACGACCTCTCCCGCCGCGCCGCGCGCCAGCACGGCCGGGCGCTGGAGCAGCGGGTCGTCGCCGCTGTCGTCGTCCTCGACGCCGAGCCGCGTCCGCCACCACAGGTCGTCGCGCGGCGTGGCGCCCGGCGAGGCCGCCGCGAGCCGGTCGTGCAGCGGCGCCACCGCGTCGAGCAGGTCGGCGTCCTCGACCAGCTCGAGGTCGACGACGCCCTCGCGCACGGGGTCGGTGCGGAAGCGGGCGCCCCGCGCGTCCAGGGTCCAGCGGCAGCCCTCGGTGGCGGCCCCGAAGCCGAAGCGCCCGTAGATCGGCGCCTCGCTGGCGATGAGCACCGCGAGGACGTCGCCGCGGTCCCGCGCCTGCGTGAGGTCCGCCGTCATCTGCCGCGTCAGCAGGCCGCGGCGCCGGTGCGTGGGGGCCACGACGACCGAGCTGATCGCCTCCCCCGCCGCGGAGCTGCCCGGCACCGGCAGGTCGACGCCGTAGGACCGGAACGTGGACACGACGCGGCCGGCGCCGTCCACCGCGACCCGACGCCGGTGCCCGGCGAGGGCACGACGGCGGACGTCGAACCCCGTCGGCGAGGGCCGGCGGGCCTCCAGGAAGCCCCGACGGCCGAGCGCCACCCACTGCTCGTGCTCCTCGGGTCGCATGTCCCGCAGCTCGAGCCGGTCGTCCGCCGTCGTCGCGAAGGTCGTCACGCCGGGTGACGCTACCGAGCGCCTCCTCCGTCGCACCGCCTCCGGCGGGTCACGGACCGGGACCCTCCGTGTTGTCGCGGGCGCGCCGCCTGCCTACTGTGTGCCCGTTCCGGCGCCCCCAGCCCCCGTCGCGCCCCACACCCCGGCTCCGTCCGCCCCCCGACGCCCGCGCCGCGGCCGTCGAGGAGCCGAACGCCTGCTCCGAGGAGACGCCCATGCGCGCCCTGCGACTGCGCCCGTCCGCCACCCCGCTCGCCGCCGCCTCGATCGCCGTGGTGACGGCCGCCGCGCTGACCGCCTGCGGCGCCGGGTCCCGCACCGGCGCGGAGACCGCCGCCGAGGTGCCCTGCGACGTCGAGGTCGACTCGCCCACGACGGTCAACGTCCTGGCCTACAACTCCTCGGCCATCGACCCGTTCACCAACGCCATGGTCCGCAGCTGCTCGCAGGGCGACCTCACGGTCGAGCACGAGCCCATCGACTTCGCCGGCCAGACCCAGCGGACGACGGCCACGCTGGCGGGCGAGACGGGGACCTACGACGTCCTGGAGACGTACGGCTACATCATCCCGCAGCTGGCCGCCGACGAGTCCCTCGTGCCCCTGGACGACCTGGTCGACACCTACGGCGACGAGTACGACCTCGGGGAGCTGAACGAGGGCATGCGGGAGGCCATGAGCTACGACGGCCAGCTCTACGCCGTGCCGATGCAGGCGCAGATGTTCCTCCTCGCGTACCGCCAGGACGTCTTCGACGAGCTCGGCCTCGAGCCGCCGACGACCTTCGACGAGCTGCGCGAGGTCTCCCAGACCATCCAGGACGCCGGCGACTTCGCGTACCCGCTGGCGCTGCCGTGGCTCGCGAGCGGCGACATCACCACGTCCTACGACGCCGCGCTGGGCTCTCTCGGCGTGGACTACGTCGACCCCGAGACCATGACGCCGAACTTCGACACCCCCGAGGCCGCGCAGGCCCTCGAGGAGATGAAGTCCCTCGTGCCCTACATGGACCCGCAGGTGACGACCTTCGACCAGCCGGCCGTCCAGCAGCAGATGTACAACGGCGACGCCGCGATGGCCATCATGTTCTCCGGCCGCATGAGCGACCTGGCGAACGAGGACAACACCCAGTACGCCGCCGACTTCGGGTTCGCCCCGCCGCCCTCGGTCGAGGAGGGCGGCCCGCAGTTCAGCGCGCTGTCCGTGGACGGCTGGTCCATCCCGGCCAACTCGGCCGTGGACCCCGACACGCTCTTCCAGGTGATCGCCACGTCCGTCTCCGAGGAGGCCTCGGAGGCCGCCCTGCCGGCCGCCTACCCGGCCCGCGACGGTGTCGCGGACGACTCGGACTCCCCGATCGTCGAGGCCGCCAGCGAGGCCATCGACAACGCACCGCCCGCCGAGCCCTTCCCCTGGACGGCGCCCATCTCGAACGACACGCGGGACGTCATCGCCCAGGTCGTCCTGGGGCAGACCTCCGTCGAGGACGCCGTGGTGCAGATGCAGCAGATCGCCACGGACGACCTCGCCCAGTACTCCTGAGCACCAGCACTCCAGAGCACCAGCACTCCAGAGCACCAGCACTCCTGAGCACCGGCACCTGAGCGGCTCCGGGGCCCGACCTGCGGCCCCGGAGCCACCGGCCGGGCGGAGCCACCGGCCGGGCGGCGCCACCGGCCGGGCGGAGCCACCGGTCGGACGAGACACCCCACGCGGCCCGTCGTGCGGGCCGCCAGCACCCGTGAGGAGCCGCCGTGCGCCGCCGTGAGTACGCCTACCTCGTCGCCCCGAGCGTCGTCGTCATGTTCGGCCTCCTCGTCGTCCCGCTGTACCGGACGGTCCGGTGGAGCTTCGAGCAGGTCCGCTACGGGCAGCCCGGCACCTTCGTGGGCCTCGACAACTACCGCGAGGCCTTCTCCGACCCGCGCTTCGGCAACGCCGTCTCCTTCACGGTCGTCATCACGCTCGCCGTGGTGACCGTGCTCGTCGTGGGGGGCTACGTGCTGGCGGTGCTCGTGAACCGGCTCGGACGCATGCGCCCGGTGGTGCTGGGCATCCTGCTCGTCTCCTACGTCGTCCCCGGCCTGATCGGCGCGACGATGTTCTCCTGGCTGTTCAACAACAACTTCGGCGGTCTGGTCAACCAGCTCATCGACGCGGTCGGCCTCCCGCCGGTCCTGTGGTTCACCGAGACCTGGGCGAACCGCGGCCTGGTCGGCGCCTCGGTCGTGTGGAGCATCCTGCCGTTCTCGATGCTCGTCATCCTCGCCGGCCTGCAGGGGGTCCCGAAGGAGATGCTCGAGGCGGCGCGGGTGGACGGCGCGGGCACCCTGCGCACGCACTGGAGCGTCATCGCGCCGACCATCCGTGGGGTCCTCGGCTTCGTCACGCTCATCTCGATCATGGACGTGCTGCGCCTGTTCGACCAGCTCATCCCGCTGTCGCCGCAGGCGGTGCAGATCGGCAACGAGTCGCTGGTCCTCTACATCTACAACCAGGCGTTCCTCGACGGCGGGCAACGGCTCGGCCTCGGGAGCGCGATGAACGTGCTGCTCATCGTGCTCATCGTCATCATGCTCCTGCCCTTCATCCGCGACACCGCACGAGAGGGGCGCCGCGCATGAGCGACCAGCAGGCCGTCGGCAGCGGGTCCGTCAGCAGGGGGTCCGTCGGCGAGGGTTCCGCCGACACGGGGACCGGCAGCACGAGGGCTCTCGAGCGGCCGACGACCGCGACGGGCGCCGACGCGGGCAGGGGGCAGACCTACCGCACCCCCCGCGGGCCGCGGACGTCACGGGCGAAGACGGTCGGCGCGGGGGTCGTCCTCGCCGTGGTCTGCGTCGTCATGCTCAGCCCGGTGCTGTGGACCGCCTTCTCGGTGCTGAAGCCGACGAGCGTCGCCTTCCTCAACCCGCCGGTGTACTCGTTCACGCCGACGTTCGAGGCCTTCGTCGACCTGTGGCAGACGACGAACTTCTACCAGTACCTCATCAACACGGCGGTCGTCGCGGTCATCTCGACGGCCATCGCGCTCGTCATCGGCCTGCCCGCCGCGTACGCGCTCTCCCGCTCGCCGGGATGGGTGTCGGTGGCCCTGCTCGTCGCCGCGCTGGTGTTCCGCGCGCTGCCCCGGACGGCCGTCGTCCTGCCGCTGTACGAGATCGCCCGTGACCTCCACATCTACGACACCCGCATCGCGATGGCCGCGGCGCTCGTCGCGATCAACCAGCCGTTCTCCATCTGGCTGCTGCGGAACTTCTTCGCCGCCGTGCCGAAGGAGATCGACGAGGCCGCGATGATCGACGGCTGCACCCGGCTGTCCCTGCTGCGCCGCGTCATCATCCCGCTCATGGGCCCGGGCATCATCACCGCGGCGCTGTTCATGTTCCTGTTCGCCTTCCAGGAGTACCTGACGGCGGTCGTGCTCACCGACGTGAACGCGGCGACGGTGCCCGTCTTCATCGCCACCCAGCTGGGCCAGACGCTGCCGCTGCTGCAGCAGGCCGGGGCGGCGTCGCTGCTGCTGACGGCACCGGTCTTCGTCTTCGCCTTCATCGCCCAGCGCTACCTCATCGCCGGCCTCAACGCGGGGTCGGTCAAGGGCTGACCCCGGTCGGGGGCTGACTCTGGTCCGGCCTCACCCCGGTCGAGTCTTGACAGGATCGGACAGCGAGCGACACGATCGAACAACCGCGGTGGTCGTCACCGGCGGACTGCCGCTGGACGCCGGAGGTGCCCGTGCTCGCCGAGGAGCGCCGCCAGGCCGTCGTGGAGCTCGTCCGGGCCCGCGGCGCCGTGCGGCTCGCCGAGCTCGCCGGGACGCTCGGCGTCTCCGAGATGACGGTCCGCCGCGACGTCGCCGAGCTGGCCGCCCGCGGGGAGCTGGACCGCGTCCACGGCGGCGCGATGGCCCCGCGTGCCGCGAGCACGGACGAGCCCGGCTTCACCGTCAAGTCCGGGCAGCGGGTCGCGGAGAAGACCGCCGTCGCGCGCGAGGCCGTCGCGCTGGTCGAGGCGGGCAGCTCCGTCGCCCTCTCCGGCGGGACGACGACGCACCTGGCGGCGATGATGCTGCGGGAGGTCGCCGGCCTCGTCGTCGTGACGAACTCCCTGCCGGTCGCCGACGTCCTCGCCGACGCCGACGGGCAGCGCGAGGTCCTCCTCGTCGGGGGCCGCCCGACGCCGTCACGGGCGCTCGTGGGACCCCTGGCCGTGCGCGCGCTCGACGGCGTCAACGTCGACGTGCTCCTCCTGGGGGCGCACGGCCTCGACCCCGAGCGGGGCCTCACGACGCCGACGCTCGAGGAGGCCGAGACCGATCGCGCGCTCGCCCGCTCGGCGCGGCGCGTGGTCGTGCTGGCCGACTCGGCGAAGTGGCGCGTCGTCGGCCTCGCGACCGCGCTCCCGCTCGAGGACGTCGACGTCCTCGTCACCGACGCCGGCCTCCCGCCCGAGGCCCGTGAGGAGGCCGCCGCGCGCGTGGGCCGCCTCGTGGTCGCGGGCGCGAGCGACGAGGCCCCCTCCCGTACGACCGCTGCCCGTACGACCCCTGCCCGCACGACCGCCGCCCGCACGACCGCCGCCCGCACGACCGCCGCCCGCACGACCGACCACCTCGGAGACGCCCCGTGACCACCCCGCCCCCCGCCTCCCCGGTGCCCGAGCCGTCCACCGGGCCCCCCACCGGGCCCCCCACCGGGCCCTCCACCGGGCCCTCCGTCGGGTCGTCGGCCCTGCGCGGCCCCGGCACCGAGCAGCAGCTCGCCGACGGCCGCACCCTGCGCTACTACGACGACCGCGGCGGCTCCGGCGCGGGCCGTCCCACCCCCGACGAGCGGCCGATGACGCCGCAGGACCGGTCCCGGGCGGGCGAGGTGCGCCGCGACCCGCTGACCGGCGACTGGGTCGCCGTCGCCGCGCACCGCAACGACCGCACCTTCCTGCCGCCCGCGGACCAGTGCCCGCTGTGCCCCACGGGCAGCCCCGGCTCGTCGGGCGCGCCGTCCGAGATCCCGGCGCCCGACTACGACGTCGCGGTCCTGGACAACCGCTTCCCCTCCTTCTCCGCGGGCGCCGTCGGCCCCGGTGCCGGCAGCACGGTGGACGGCGAGGCGCTGTGGCCCGCGGGCCCGGCGGCCGGCCGCACGGAGGTCGTCTGCTTCTCCAGCGACCACGCGGCGTCCTTCGGCGACCTCGGCGTCGACCGGCTGCGGACGGTCGTCCGGACCCTCGCCCACCGCACCGAGGAGCTCGGCGCCCTGCCGGACGTGGCCCAGGTCTTCTGCTTCGAGAACCGCGGCGAGGAGATCGGCGTCACGCTCGCCCACCCGCACGGGCAGATCTACGCCTACCCGTACGTCACGCCGCGCACCCAGGCGCTGCTGCGGGAGGCCCGCGCCCACCGCGAGCGCACCGGCGGCAGCCTCCTCGCCGACGTCCTCGCCGCCGAGCGGCGCGCCGGCACCCGCGTCGTCCTCGAGGCGGAGCACTGGACCGCGTACGTCCCCGCCGCCGCGCGCTGGCCGGTGGAGGTGCACCTGGCCCCGCACCGCGACGTCCCGGACCTCGCGGCGCTCGAGGACGCCGAGCGCGAGGAGCTCGCGCACGTCCAGCTCGACCTCGTGCAGCGCCTCGACCGCTTCTTCCCCGAGGTGGAGCACCTGCCCTACATCTCGGGGTGGCACCAGGCGCCGACCGGCGCGGGCCGGGACCTGGGACGCCTGCACCTGCAGGCCTTCTCGGTGCTGCGACAGCCGGGCAAGCTGAAGTACCTCGCGGGCTCGGAGTCGGGCATGGCGGCGTGGATCAACGACCGGACCCCCGAGGCGATCGCGCAGCGGCTGCGGGAGGTGGCCCGGTGAGCCCGGAGACGGACGCCGCACCGTCGCCGGACTGGGTGCCCGGTCCCGACCCCGCACGGGCGCTCGCGGAGGTCCGCGCCCTCTTCGCCGACGTCCACGGCGGGGAGCCGACCGGCGTGTGGGCGGCGCCGGGCCGCGTGAACCTGGTCGGGGAGCACGTGGACTACGCCGGCGGCACGTCGCTGCCCCTCGCCCTCCCGCACCGCACGCTCGTCGCGCTGCGCCCCCGCGACGACGGCCGCGTGCGGGTGGTCTCCGCCTGGGCACCGGACGAGCCGTGGGAGGGCGCCCTCGCGGACGTCCGCCCGGTCCGGCACCCGGACGAGGACAGGGACGAGGACAGGGACGAGCACGAGGACAGGGACGAGGGCGAGGACAGGGACGAGGGCGAGGACAGGGACGAGGGCGAGGAGGGGGACCGCTCGGTGCAGGGCTGGCCCGCCTACCCCGCCGGTGTCCTGTGGGCCCTGGGTCAGCCGGACGACCCGGGGTGGGACGTGCCCGGCGCCGACCTGGCGATCGCCTCCGACGTCCCGGTCGGGGCGGGCCTGTCGTCGTCGGCGGCGCTGACGTGCTCGACCGCGCTGGCCGTCTCCGACGTGCTGGGGCACGGCGACGACGACGCCACCCGCTCCGTGCTCGTGGACGCGTGCGTGCGCGCGGAGAACGACGTCGCCGGGGCCGCGACCGGCGGCATGGACCAGCAGGCCTCGCTGCGCTGCCGCGCGGGGCACCTGCTGCTGCTGGACTCGGCCGACGGCACCGTGGAGCACGTCCCCTTCTCCCTCGAGGAGCACGGCCTCGTGCTCCTCGTCGTGGACACGCGGGCGACACACGAGCTCACGGACGGCCAGTACGCCGCCCGCCGCGCCGACTGCGCCCGCGCGGCGGGGCTGCTCGGCGTGGAGCACCTCGCCCGCGCGGCCCGGGGCACCTCCGTCGAGGAGGTGCTGGAGCGGCTTCACGCCGCGGGCGCCGACGAGCGGGTCGTGCGCCGCGCCCGGCACGTGCTCACCGAGGAGGAGCGCACGCACGCGCTCGTCGAGCTCCTGCGCGCCGACCGGCCGCAGGACGTCGGACCGCTGCTCGACGGGTCGCACGCCTCGCTGCGCGACGACCACGAGGTCTCCTCCGTCGAGCTCGACGTCGTCACGGAGGCCGCCCGCGGCGCCGGGGCCCTCGGCGCCCGGATGACCGGCGGCGGCTTCGGCGGCTCGGCGATCGCCCTGGTGCGCACGGGCGACGTCGACGCCGTCGCCCGCGCCGTCACCACGGCGAGCGCCGACGCCGGCCACCCGCGGCCCCAGCTCGTCGCCGTCACCGCGGCGCAGGGGGCCGAGCGCGTGGCCTGAGCCGCGTCGTCCGGGCACCGGTCGTCGCGAGGGACGAGCCGCCACGGGCCGGCAGCCGTGGCGGCTCGTCCCGACGAGGGTCCCCCGTCCGGGTCGCTGCTCAGCCGGTGAAGACGACCGTCCCGGTGGCGGCGCCGGCGCGGGTGTCGCCGCGCCACAGGAAGGTGCTCGTGCCGGGCGCCCGCACGCCCCACCCGTCGCGGCGGTCGCCGTCCATGTCGGCGACGAAGCCGACCATGGTCGAGGTCCCGAAGACGACGGGGCTCGCGGGGCCCGGACGCAGCGAGGGGAGCGTGAACCGCTGGTTGCCGCGCTGCAGGCCCGGGGTGTCGGTCCCGTTGCCGTCCCAGTCCCCCGGCAGGGGCCGGTCGGTGGCCCGGCCGAAGGCGAGCGAGACGTCGACCGCGCCGGCGGAGGCCTGCGTGCGCAGGAGCCAGCGCCCCTGCCGCACGACGCCGATGCCCTCGGTGCGCCCGTCCCAGCGGCCGGTGACGGGGACGTCGCCGGCGCGGCCGAAGAAGAAGGTGCGGTCCGCGGCGCCGGTGCTCGTGCGGTTCTTCAGCAGCCACGTGCCGCGGCGGAAGACGCCGACGCTGTCCTTGCCGTCGCGGTCCCAGTCGCCGACGACGGCGACGTCGCCGGCCGCCCCGAAGCGGTAGCGCAGGACCGTCCCGTCGGCGCGGCGCAGCGAGACGGCGCCGTCGACGAACAGCCCGACCTGGTCGCGGCCGTCGCCGTCCCAGTCACCCACGAGCGTCTGGGCCCGCGCGGGGACGGGCGGCGCGGGGGTAGGCCTCGGCGCCGGGGTGGCCGTGGGCCGCGGGGTCGGCGTGGGGGTCACGACCGGGACGGTCGGCGTGGGCGTCGGCGTCGCGACCGGGACGGTCGGGGTCGGCGTGGGCGTCACGACCGGGACGGTCGGCGTGGGCGTCGGGGTCGGCGTCACGACCGGGACGGTCGGGGTCGGCGTCGGGACGGGCGCCGGGACCGCCGTGGCGGCGGCGGCGATGAGGGCGGCGGCCTGGGTCCGGATGGCCGGGACCTGGGCGAAGAGCAGGTCACCCGGGCACTCGGTGAAGGAGGTCTGGCGGTGGCCGCTGACCGTGTCCAGCGTGACCGTCGTCCCCCGGGCGAAGCGGGTGGTGCTGCCGCCGGCGGAGGTGAGCCGGGTGGTCGCGGTCGGGGAGACGCCGTTCGCGCCGAGCTTCCACGCGACGACCTGGGCGATGCTGCGCACCATCGCCGACGACGGCGACGCCTCCGCGTAGTTGCCGAGGGCGGAGACCCCCATGGTGCTCGTGTTGAAGCCCGAGGCGTGCGCGCCCACGACGTTCTCGGTGATGCTGCCGCGCCGGCCCTCGTAGACGGTCCCGAACTTGTCGACGAGGAAGTTGTAGCCGATGTCCGCCCAGCCGAGGGACTGCGTGTGATACGTGTAGATGCCGCGCAGCTGCTGCTGGGCCTGCGCCGGGGTGCTGTAGCCGTTGGACGACGCGGTGTGGTGGACGACCATCGCCGCGACGGTCTTGTTGCGGGACGTCGTCCCCCGGGCGAGCCTCTCGTCGGCGCCCCAGTCGGCGCGGGTGACGACGGCGGGCTGCAGCGCCGAGGACGCCGCGCCCACCGCGGCCCCCGCGACGGGGACGGGGACGGCCGACGACCGCGCGAGCGTCGACGACGCCGCGACGCGGGCGCCGGTGCGCCGCTCGGCGGCGGCCACGTCCCCCTCGCCGCCGTCGACGAGCCGGAGCCGGACGTCCTCGGGCGCGTGCCCGGTGCTCGTGTCGACCCGGAGCTGGTAGCCGTGCGCGCCGTTGGTCACGAGCGGGGCGGTGCCCACGACGTCGGCCGCCGCCGCGGCCTCGGCCGTGCCGGGGTCCGGGCCCTCGTCCATCACCGGGAGCGGCTCCCAGCGGGACCAGCCGTCCTCCTCGAGCAGGCGCACCTGGACCGCGACACGGCCCGCGCCCGGCGTCGGCGCCCACGTGACGCCGGCGACCTCGAAGGAGCTCGTGGTGCGGACCTGGGCGGTCAGCAGCTCCGGCGACGGTCGGTCCGCGGTCCCGGCCGCGGACGCGGCCTGCACGGCACCGAGGGCGGACAGCGCCGCCCGGTCGACCCCGGCGACGGCCACCGACGTCGTGCTCGTGGCGACGGGTCCGTGCTCGACGGCGGCGACCGGTGCCTCGGCGGGTGCGGGTGCGGGTGCGGGTGCGGCGCCCGCCGCCCCGGGGTGGACCAGCACGAGCGGCAGGGTGACGGCGGCGGCGCAGACGAGCACCGGGCCGCGCAGCGGCAGCCGGCGGAGTGCCCTCGCGGTCGCGGAGGGGTGGGAGGTCGTGGTCATGCGTCCGGTCTCGGCAGCCCGCGAGCGCTGCTGGAGCGGCCGGGACCGCGCCTCCCCGTCCGGGCGCAGGACGAGCAGGACGCGGACGGCCCGACGTCCGGCGACCAGGACGGCGACCGCCCGATGCCCGGCCGGGACCGCCGACGACGTCGAGCCGGCACCCGAGGGGTCGCCACCCGGTTCGGCCCGGGGACGCCGCGGCCGGCGCCGTCCTCAGGACGTGCCGGTGGCGACCGCCGGAGGTCGGCTCGTGCGGGCGGCGAGGACCACGAGCGCCAGCGCGAGGACCGTGAGCCCGGCGCACAGGGCGAAGACGCCGCCGTACCCCAGGGAGCCGGACGCCCCGACGCCGATGACGGGCCCGGAGACGACCCCGCCGACGCGGCGGGTGTTGGCGTACAAGCCCGAGGCCAGGCCGGGCCGGGGCACGACCCGCTGGAACAGGGCCAGGCCGACGCCCGCGACGACGGCGAAGAACCACGCGTTGAGCACCTGCAGGAGCAGCAGCGCCACGGGACCGCCGACGAGGGCCATCGCGACGTAGTAGGCGACGCCGGCGAGGCAGCCCGTGACCACGAGCGAGAGGTCGGGGACCCGCCGGCTGAGCCGGCCCGCCAGCAGCAGCGCCGGGATCTCCAGGCCGGCGGAGACGCCGAGGGCGATCCCCGCCCACACGACGTCCAGGCCCAGGTCGCGGGTGACGAACAGCGTCATGACCGCGACGACGGAGCTGTTCGTGGCCTGCAGGGCCACGAAGGCGACGACCACGAGGACGACGGCCGCCCGGGTCACCGGCGCGCCGTCCTGCGCCGCGGGCGCGCGGGCGGCCGCGGCGTCCCGTCCCCGCCGCTCGCGCGCGAGCAGGCCCAGCGTCGTGAGGAGGTTCAGGACGGCGACGACGGCGAGGGCGACCAGGACCGCGCGGTCGCCGAGGGACCCCACGAGCAGCGTCGCGACCGGGGGCCCGGCGACCCACGCGAAGGAGACGACGGCGCGCGTACGGACGACCTCGTCGGCCCCCGCGCCGGCGTGCCGCGGGTGGGCGAACAGGAGGGTGACGCCCACCCCGGCGGGGGCGCCGAGCACGAGCAGGGCCGCGACGGCCACGGGCAGCGCCGTCGTGGCGGCCAGCACGGCGGCCAGGGCGACGGTGAGCAGGGCGCACAGCCCCAGCGGGTGCAGGTAGTCCCCCCGGCGGTCCGCCCACGCGGGCAGGAGCAGGGTCGCGACGAACCCCGCGCCGTTGTAGACGGCGAGCACCCAGCCGACCTCGCCCGGCGTGGCGTCGTAGAGCGTGACGAGCAGCAGCGCGAGGCTCGGGACGAGGAACGCGAACTGCAGGCCCCACAGCAGCGCCGCCGACGACGTCAGCAGCCGGGCGGGGCGTGCGGGCATCGTCGTCTCCGGTCGTCTCCGGTCGTGGGAGGGGGCCGGTGCGCCGCCGCCGCGGCCGTCCGCGACGGCGGCGCGCCCCTGTCGGTCAGGCCTCGGGGATGTCCCGGCCCATGGACTCGAGGGTCACGTCCTCGGGCTCGGGGCCGCCGCGCACGCCCTTCTCCAGCCCGTCGATCGCCGTCATCTCGTCGTCGGAGAGCTCGACGTCGAACACGTCGATGTTCTCGGCGATCCGCTCCGGCTTCGTCGACTTCGGGATCACCGAGCGGCCCTGCTGCAGGCCCCAGCGCAGCATCACCTGGGCCGGGCTCTTGCCGTGGGCCCGCGCGATCGCCCCGATGGTCTCGTCCTGCAGCGCACTGCCGGTCTGCCCGTCGCGGTAGTGGGTGATCCCGCCGATCGGCGACCACGCCTGCGTGAGGATCCCGTGCTCGCGGGCGAGGTCGGCGACCTCGCGCTGCTGGAAGTAGGGGTGGCACTCGACCTGGTTCACCGCGGGGACGACGTCGGTGCGCGCGAGCAGGTCGGTCAGGTGGGAGACCATGAAGTTGCTGACGCCGATCGCGCGGACCTTCCCGTCCGCGAGCAGCGTCTCGAGGGCCTTGTACGCCCCGACGGTGCGCTCGAAGTCCGACGGCAGGGCCTGGTGGAGGATCAGCAGGTCGATCGTCTCGAGCCCCAGCTTGCCGGCGCTCTTGTCGAAGGCGTGCAGCGTCTGGTCGTAGCCGAAGTCGCTGATCCAGACCTTGGTCTCGACGAAGACCTCGGAGCGGTCCAGGCCCGAGCCGCGCACGGCCTCGCCGACCTGCTTCTCGTTGCCGTAGGCGGCGGCGGTGTCGACGTGCCGGTAACCGGCCTGCAAGGCGGCGGCGACGGCGTCGCGGGTCTCGTCCGGGGGCGTCTGGAAGACGCCGAGGCCCAGGGCGGGCATCTCGACGCCGTTGTTCAGGGTGAGGGTGTCCATGACGGCGACGCTAGGACGACCGGCGGGGACGTGACAGGACCTGGCAGACCACGGCACACCAGGTCCTGTCTCGCCCCGGCCCTGCCCACCCGCGGCAGACCCGGTGGTGCCGCCGCCTGCGCCCTCACCGGGACGGGTCAGGTCGGGCGTCGAACCGAGGCGGGGTCGCGGCCGCTGCGCCGGCCGGCAGACGCCCGGTCGTCCCCGGTCACGAGCAGCCTCCTCGTGGCGGACGGTGCGCGGTGACGAGTCGGGCGGTGAGCACGCCTCGTCGTCGGCGCGCAGGCGCCGTGCGGGCCAGGACCTGCTCTTCCGTGGACTGCCAGGTCCTCCCACGCCCCCGCGCTGGTGCCTACCGTCGAGGCATGCCCGCGACCGGTGACCACCGCAGCCAGGTCAGCGCCTTCCTGTCCACCCGACGGGCACGGCTGACCCCCCAGCAGGCCGGCGTGCCCCTCTACGGCGGGCAGCGCCGCGTCGCCGGGCTACGCCGCGAGGAGGTCGCCCAGCTCGCCGGCGTCAGCACCGACTACTACGCCCGCCTCGAGCGCGGCAACCTCGCCGGAGCCTCCGAGGAGGTCCTCGACGCCCTCGCCCGGGCGCTGCAGCTCGACGACGCCGAGCGCGGGCACCTGCACGACCTCGCCCGGACGTCCGACGTCCCCGGCAGCGCGGCGCGGCGGCGCCGCACGCCGCGAGCCGCGACCGTGCGACCCGGGCTGGTGCGCACCCTGGACGCCATCACCGACGCCCCCGCCTTCGTGGTCACCCTCCGCCGGGACGTCCTGGCCGCCAACCGGCTCGGCCGCGCCCTCTACGCGCCGATGTACGAGAGCTCCGCCCGACCGGTCAACACCGCCCGGTTCGCCTTCCTCGACCCCCGCGCCCGCGACTTCTTCCTCGACTGGCACCGCACCGCCGACGACACCGTCGCCAACCTGCGCACCGACGCCGGGCGCAACCCCCACGACCGGGCGCTGACCGACCTCATCGGCGAGCTCGCCACCCGGAGCGAGGATTTCGCCACCCGCTGGGCCTCCCACGACGTCCGCTACCACCACACCGGCACCAAGGGCATCCACCACCCCGTCGTCGGCGACCTCGTCCTGTCCTACGAGGTGATGGTCCTGCCCGCCGACCCCGACCAGTCCCTCATCACCTACACCGCCGAGCCCGCCACCCCGGCCGCCGACGGGCTGCGCCTGCTCGCGACGTGGGCCGCCACCACCGAGGCAGAGCAGCTGCTCGAGCCGGCCACCGACGTAGCCGGCGCCAGCACGGTGCACGAGGAGGGACGCCCGCACGAGTAGCCGGCAGCCTCTCCCTGGGCGTCCTCGACGGGCGACGTCCGCACGACCGGCCTCCGAGCGACCGAGGCAGGCGACCGAGGCAGGCGACCGAGGCAGGCGACCGAGGCAGGCGACCGAGCGCACCTGCTCGTCCTGGCCTCGGGTCCGCTGCCGGAGCCGGCGACACCGGGACGTTGATCGAGACCATCAGCTGGTCCCGGTCAGGGCTGATGCGGGTCGAGCACCCGTCGAGGAACCCCTGCGCATGGAGGGCGTCCTCCACCGTCGAGCACGGGACGTCTCGGACTGACGGCGGCACCACGGTGGGCGCGCCCGTCGGCGACAGCACCGGAGACCTGGCCTCGGACCAGTCGCTGCGGGATGGCGTCACGAAGCCACCGAGCCGGCGTCACACCCTCGCGGTCGGCAGCAGCGCACCGCGTCCTCGACGTCCTGCGGGACGACGCGCGTGGACGGCCGCGGCGGGTGTCCGCCGACCGTCGACCCCAGAGGCGGTCGGCCGCGGCGGACCTGCGGTGGCGTCTGGCGCTCGGCCTCGTCCGCGAGCTCGTGCCCGTGGGCGTCGTCGTAGGGGCGTCCGCTGGGAGTGCTGGACCGCCCGCGTGCCGGCGGCCCTGTCCGGACCTCCATCCCGGTCAGGAGACGTGTCCCGGGACTCGCCCGCCGCGTCACCGGACCTCGTCCGGAGGTCCCGCGGCCGCCGCGACGCCCGACCCGACGGGCGGACGGCTCGGGTGCGTCCGGAGCGACGTCGCAGGCCTGCACGGGCTCGTCGGGAGGGGACCGCTGCTCACCCTCGCGGGGGTCGAGCGCCCTCGAGCTCGGCCGCACGCCGACGACCACGCCGCGGCACGAGCAGCGCGAGGGCGGCGACCGCCCACACCACGGCGAGGGAGACGAGCAGGTTGCGCCCGTAGTCGAGCGGCAGCGCCGAGGGCTCGGACGGGTCGTCGCCGAGCCCGAGCACGAGGGGCAGTGCGACGAGCGCGAGCGCGCCGCTGACCAGCAGCGCGGCCCGGACCACCGGGACCGCCCGGTCCGGGACGAGGCGCGACGCGACGGCGACCACCACGAGCACGGCCGGCGCGAAGAGGGCGTCGTGGCCGACGGCGAAGGCGGCGAGCACGACCCAGGAGGCCACCGGTCCGGTGTCCCCCGCGTCCAGGACGAACCCGAGGACGCCGAAGGCCATCACCGCGACGCCCACGACGACGAGCAGCACCCGCGCCGTCCGCACCCCCCGGCCGAGGACGACCGGCGGGGCCGGGACCTCCTCGACCGGCCGCCGACCCCAGGGCACGACGCTCACGCCGTCGCCCCGCTCGTGACCGGGGCCAGGCGGGCGACCCACTTCGTCTGCATGACGCCGGGCAGCGTCGGCGCGATGAGCCGGCACGGGTACCCGTGGTCGAGGGCCAGCTCCTCGCCGCCGAGCTGCAGGGCGAGCAGCGTCCGCGGGTCGCGGGCGTGGCCCGCCGGGAGGAGCGACGAGGAGTAGCGGCTGCCCGTCTGGATCGACTCGACGCGCACGTCGCTCGTCCCGTCCCAGCCCGCCCGCTCGAGCAGGTCCCGCACCCGCACGCCCGTCCACGTGCCGAGGGCGTTCCAGCCCTCGACGCAGGCGATCGGCAGGTCCTCGGTGTGCTGCTCCATCGCCTGCAGGTCGGCGCGCGTGAGCGTGAACGGCGCGGCCCCGTCGACGGCGAGCTCGTAGCCCGGCTCGGCTGCGGCCTGCTCGACGCCGGCGGAGACGGCGGACTTGTTGACCGGCAGCCCCTGCGGCCCGACGGTCGCGACCCGCGGCGCGAGCAGGCTCACCGGGCGGAGGAGGTGCAGCGTCTGGCCGACCGTGGCGACGGTGACGGCGCCCGCGGCGAGCACCACCCCGGTGAGGAAGCGGCGCCGGTCCGGGCCCGCGCCCTCCTCCCGCGGTCGGCCGCGCCCGAGGTGCGCGCGGGCGACGACGAGCTTCGTCGCGACGTGCACGAGCAGCGCCCCGATGACGAGCCAGGACGTCCAGAAGTGCGTCGTCGTGAAGAAGAACGGCCACGGGTACCAGAGGCTGATGTTCGCAAGCCCGGTCACGAGCTGCATCACGGACCCGCCGACCAGGACGAGCAGGGAGCCGCGCTCGAGCGCGTTCAGCACCCCGCTGACCGGCGGCCAGGCGAACAGCCGCGGGTAGACGGTCCACAGCTTGGCGAGCAGCAGCGGGATGCTCGCGAGGCCCGTCGCGACGTGCACGCCCTGCGTGATCGCGTACAGCGACACCGGGCGGGTCGGCCACGTCGTCCACCACGTCGGGTGCTGCACGAGGTGGCTCGCGACGCCGGTGAGGAAGCACGTGCCGAAGGCGACGCCGAGCCAGGTGCCGAGCAGCGCCGCGGTGCGCGGCTCGTGCAGGCGGGAGGTGAAGCGCCGCTGCACGAAGGACTCGTGCTCCTCCCCGCCCGTCGTCGGGGTCGACCTCGTCGACGCGCTCACGACGCCACGAGGCACGCGAACCACCGCCGGCCCCCCGAGGACGGGGCGGAGAAGGCGTCGACGACGACGAGCCCCGCCTGACCGGCGACGCGCTCGACGTCGTCGCAGGCCACGCGGTCCCAGCCGAACCAGTCGCTCGCGCGGCCGTCGGCCTCGAGCCGGACGAGCGCGGGCCCGGTCGGCGAGCCGGGCGGGCCGACCTCGCAGACCACCTCGCCGCCGGGCGCCAAGAGCTCGCCGGCCCGCCGCAGCAGCGCGACCGCGTCCCCGCCGATGCCGACGTTGCCGTCGGCCAGCAGCACGTGCTGCCACGTGCCCGCCCCCGGGACGCTCCCGAAGACGTCCCGGCGCTCCGCCGACCCGCCGCGCTGGCGGGTGAGCCGCACCGCCTCCCGCGAGACGTCGATGCCGAGCGCCACGGGCACCCGGCCGGTCAGCGCCGCGGCGAGACGGCCGGGTCCGCACCCGACGTCCAGGGCGGGGCCGGTGCAGCGCTCGACGACGAGCCGGTCGGCGTCGTCGAGGTCCGCCGACCAGGTGAGCACGGGCAGCTCTGCGACCGAGCCGTCGTGGGAGCGCCACCGCCAGCGGACGCCGGAGCCGTCGCGGGCACCGCGCAGCGCCTCGTCGTAGAGGTCGATCGGGTGCACGCCGGTGCCGACGACGGTCACGCGACGTCCTCGGCGGAGCCGGGCGGCAGCTCGGCGGCGGCCGCCCGGACCGCGGCGGCGAAGCGCGTGCCCGGGGCCTGCGCCGCGACGGCGAGCGCGTCCTCCCACGCGTCCACGTCGCGGGCCTCGGGCAGCCGGGCGACGTCGAGGCCGCCGGCGCGCAGGGCGGCGAGGGTGAGGGCACCGGTGTCGTCGCGCGACGTCGGCACGTCCAGGACCAGGCGCACGTCGTGCGGCCGGCGCAGGGCCAGCGCCCACCAGCCGCCGTCGAAGGCGGGGCCGAGCGCCGCGTCGGCGCCGCCGTCCCCGACGGCCGCCAGCGCCGCCGTGATCTGCCCCGGGACCACCTGCGGGGTGTCCATCCCGACGAGCGCGACCGGCTCCCCCGCGTCCGCCCCGCCGACCCGCGCGGCGTCGGCGTCGGCGGCCGCGGCGACGGCGCCCGCGATCCGCCGGTCGAGGCCGCCGTCGACCTGGGGCACGACGACGACGCCGTCGGGCACGCCGCCCGGGACGTCCGCCACGGCGCCGTCCAGCGCGAGGACGACGCGTGCGCCGGTCCCGGTCGCGGCGGCCAGCACGTCCGCGAGGGCGGCGGCGGCGAGGTCCGCGGCCCGCTCGAGGCTCAGCGGCGGGTGCAGCCGCGTCTTGACCCGCCCCGGCACGGGGGCCTTCGCGAGGACGACGACCGTCCCGCGCACGCCGTCCTCCTCCACGCCGTCCTCCTCCACGCCGTCCCCCCTCACGCCGTCCCCCCTCACGCCGTCCGCCCGGGGGCGTGGGGAGCGGTGCCGCGGACCTCGCGCAGGACACCGCCGATGTCGCCGACGGCGCGCACGTAGCCGCGCAGGTCGCCCGTCACCTTGGACCGGCCGCCGCGACGCGGGCCGTAGGGCACGTCCACCTCGACGACGCGCCAGCCGGCGGCGCCGGCGCGCAGCAGCAGCTCGACGGGGTAGCCCGATCGCCGGTGCGCCACCCCGAGGTCGAGCATCGCGGCGCGCCGCCCGACCCGCAGCGGACCGACGTCGCGCACGCCCAGGCCGCCGGCGCTGCGCAGCCGCGCCGCGAGGACGGCGTTGCCCGCCCGCGAGTGCAGCGGCATCGCCGCGCGGCTCGTGGGGCGGCGCCTCCCGCAGGACAGGTCGGCGTCGCCGCGCACGACCGGCGCGGCGACGAGCGGCAGGTCGGCGGGGTCGAGCGTCCCGTCGGCGTCCATGACGGCGACGACGTCCGACGTCGCGGCGACCAGCCCGGCGTGGACGGCGGCCCCGTACCCCCGCTGCGGCACCTCGACGACCTCGGCCCCGGCGGCGGCGGCCACCTCACGGCTCCCGTCGGTCGAGCCGTTGTCCGCGACGAGCGGTCGGAAGCCCGGGGGGAAGCGGCCCAGCAGCCAGGCGAGGGCCTCGGCCTCGTCCAGGCACGGGAGCACGACGTCGATCACCCTCGGACTCTAGGCAGACGGGGGCCGTCACCGGCATCCGGATCCGCGGACCGGGCCCGACCACCCCTCGACCTGCCCCCCGACGCACCTCGCCCCGGTCCCGACCGGCCCCCGACCGGCCCCCGGCCGGGTCGGCGGCCGGGTCGGCGGCCGGGGGCCGCGCCGTCGACCTACTGTCGGGGGGTGGCGCTGCGCGGCGAGGGGACCGGGACGCGCGCGTCCCGCGTCCTGGAGCGGCACCGGGGCACCGCGCCGACACGGCGCTCGGACCGGCGGGTCGCGCTCGTCGCGGTCGCGGTCCTGGTGCTGGCGACCGCGGTCAGCAGCGTCCTGTTCGCCCGCGGGGTCCCGCTGCGGCTGTCCGGCGGCCCGGGGCCGCTGACGGGAGAGCTCGACCCCGCGCCCGGCCTCTGGCTGCTCGCCCCGCTCGTGGTGGGCGCCGCGGCCGTCCGCTGGTGGCCGCAGGTCTGCCGCGCAGCGCCCGTGCGCGTCCTGCCGCTGCTCGCCGGCGCCCTGGCGGCCCTGTTCGCGCTCGCCCTGGCGCTGCGCCGCGGGGTCGACGACCTCTCGCTCCCGCTGCGCAGCCAGCACGACTACCTGGCGGACACCGACCGCGCGCAGGACGTCCCCGGGCTGCTGCGGACCTTCGCCGACCGGATCGTCCAGACGGGCGACGGCACCGAGTGGGCCACGCACGTGTCCTCCCACCCGCCGGGCGCTCTCCTGCTCGCGAGCCTGCCGGGCCGGGTCGGGCTGGACGGCGCGGGCTGGCTCGTCGCGGTGTGCCTGGTCGGCGCGGCGCTGGCCGTCGCGGCGCCCCTCGCGGCGCTGCGCGTGCTCGGCGGCGGGGCCGCGGCGCGGCGGGCCGCGCTCGTCCTTCCGCTCGCACCGGCGGCCCTGTGGTCGGCCGCAGCGCTGGACGCCGCCTTCGCCGGTGTCACGGCGGTCGGCGTCCTGCTCCTCGTGCTCGCGGGCGAGCCACGGCGGGGGCGGCTCGTCGCGGCCGCCGGCGGCGGGCTGCTGCTGGGCGCGGCCCTCCTGCTGTCCTACGGCCTCGTCCTCGCCGGCCCCCTCGCCGCCGCGGTGCTGCTGCGCCGCGGCGTCCGCGCCGCCCTCGCGCCGGGTCTCGTCGCGACGGCGGGGGTGCTCGCCGTGCTCGGCACCTCGTGGGCGCTGGGGTTCGCCTGGTGGGAGGGGCTGCCGCTCGTCCGGGAGCGGATGTACCAGGGCGTCGCCAGCGAGCGCCCCGCCGCCTACTTCGTGTGGGCGAACCTCGTCGCCCTCGGTGTCGCGCTCGGTCCCGCCGCCGTCGCCGGGCTCGCCCGCCTCGCGCGCCCGGCGCTGGCCGCCCGCGCGTCGACGCGGCCGCTGCTGCTCCTCGTGCTGCCGGTCGCCGCGGCGGTCCTGCTCGCCGACGTCACCGGCATGTCCAAGGGCGAGGTCGAGCGGATCTGGCTGCCCTTCGCCTGCTGGCTGGGGCTGGCCGCGGCGCTCCTGCCGGTCCGCGACGCCCGCTGGTGGGTCGGCGCGAACGTCGTCACCGCCGTCGTCGTGGGGACGCTCGTCAACAGCCCCTGGTGACGCGCCCCGACCCGGCGACGGCGTGGGCGGCGGACGGCGTGGGCCGGCGGACGGGGCTCAGCGCAGGGCGGCGTGCGCCAGCTCGACCATCCCGTCCTCGAAGCCCTCGCGGGCCCGGAACCCGAGGAGCTCCTCGGCCCGCGCCGGGGACGCCGTGACGTGGCGCACGTCGCCGGCGCGCCACTGGCCCGTGACGACGGGCTCGGGCCCGTCGAGCGCCCGCGACAGCGCGGACGCCATCTCCCCGACGGTGTGCGGGTCGCCGCTCGCGACGTTGACCGGCAGCAGGGCACCCGGCCCGGGGGCGCCCCCCTCGCCCGGCCCCGCCTCCCCGGCGACGAGCGCCAGCGCGTTGGCGCGGGCGACGTCGCGGACGTGCACGAAGTCGCGGCGCTGGCCGCCGTCCTCGAAGACGCGCGGCGCCTCGCCGCGCTCGAGCGCGGACCGGAAGATCGCCGCGACGCCGGCGTAGGGGGTGTCGCGCGGCATCCCGGGGCCGTAGACGTTGTGGTACCGCAGCGCGACCGCGCGCCCGCCCGTCCCGGCGGCCCACGCGCCGGCCAGGTGCTCCTGCGCGAGCTTCGTCGCCGCGTAGACGCTGCGCGGCTGCAGCCGTGCGTCCTCGGCGACGACCCCGGGCACGAGCGGACGCCCGCACACGGGGCACGGCGGCTCGAAGGAGCCGGCCCGCAGGTCCTGCTCCCGCCGCGGCGCCGGGTCGACCGGGCCGTGCTCGGGGCAGGCGTAGGCGCCCTCGCCGTAGACGACCATCGAGCTGGAGAGCACCAGCCGTCCCGTGCCGGCCCGGTCCATGGCGGCCAGCAGCACGGCCGTCGCGAGGTCGTTGTGCCGCGCGTACTGCGGCATGTCCTGCAGGTCCACGCCCATGCCGACCATCGCCGCCAGGTGGACGACGGCGTCGACGCCGGGCAGCAGCCGGTCCAGCAGCGCGGGGTCCGCGACGTCGCCGGCGACCACCTCGACGCCGTCCAGGTCGTCGCCGGCGGCCGTCGCGCCCTCGCCGTGCGCCGCCGGCAGCCACGCGTCGAGGCCGACGAGGTCGTGGCCCGCGCCGGCCAGCTCGCGCAGCACGTGCCGGCCGATGAACCCGCCCGCACCCGTGACGAGGACCCTCACGCGTCCGCCCCTGCGGTGCCGGAGGTGGACCCGGCGTCGTCCCCGGGCAGCGGGAAGGGCAGCTCGACGCCGTCGAGCGCGCCGGCGCACGCGCAGCCCGTCCGCTCGGCGGGCAGCTGCTGCACGGCGTCGAGGACGACGGACCGCACGCGGGCCAGGGTGCGGCCGAAGACCTCGAGCACCTCGGCCTGCGTGACGCCGCTGCCCTCCTCCACCCCGGCGTCGAGGTCGGTGACGATCGTCAGCGCGGTGCAGCACAGGGCCAGCTCGCGGGCGAGCCCGGCCTCGGGGCTGCCCGTCATCCCGACGACCGACCAGCCGGCGGCGGCGTTGGCCTGCGACTCGGCGCGGGTGGAGAAGCGCGGTCCCTGGATCGTCACGAGCACGCCGCGGTCCACGACCCGCTCGCCGGCGGCCTCCGCCGTCCGGGCGACGACGCCGCGGCCGACCGGGCAGTAGGGGTCGGCGAACGGCGCGTGGACCACCGGGCCCGGCCCGCCCGGGCCGGTGGAGGAGCCGTCGTAGAAGGTGTGCTCCCGGCCCCAGGTGCGGTCGACGACCTGGTCGGGCAGGACGAGCGTCCCCGGCCCGTTCTCCGGCCGCAGCGACCCGACGGCCGAGACCGTCAGCAGCTGGCGCACGCCGAGGCTGCGCAGCGCCCAGAGGTTGGCCCGGTAGCCGATGCGGTGCGGCGGGAGCGTGTGGCCCTTCCCGTGCCGGGGCAGGAAGGCGACGCGGCGGTCCCCGACCGTGCCGACCGTCAGGCCGTCGCTGTGCTCGCCCCACGGCGTCGCGACCCGCAGGGTCTGCGCGTCCTCCAGCAGGGCGTACAGGCCGGAGCCGCCGACGACGCCGACGTCCGGGCGCGGGCCGTCCAGGTCGTCGGCGGTCGCGGGCGCAGAGGAGGTCATGGGCGCATCCTGCCGCCCGGCCCCGACAGCCCCGACAGCCCCGACGGCGCCGGCGGCACCGGGGGGTCGGCGTCAGCGGGCGGTCGCGGTGCCCGTCCGGGCCGAGGCCGGGCCGACGCCGGCGGCGTTCACGGCCCGCACGACGGCGGTGTAGCCCGTCCCGTTCCGCAGACCGCCGATGCCCAGCGAGGTCGCCCCCTTCGCGGCCGTGTACGTGACGTCGCGGGTCGTCCCGTTCTGCCGCAGCACGACCTGGTAGCCCGTGATCACCGCCCCGCCGTGGGAGCCGGGGGCGCTCCACCGCACCTCGACCGTGCGCGCCGAGGTCTTGGACGACCCCGACACGGCGCTCGGCGAGCGCGGGGCGGAGGGCAGCGTCCGCGGCCGCGCGACGACCGTGGCCGCCGGGCCGAGCCCCCTCGCGTTGCGCGCCCGCACGCTCACCTCGTAGCCGAGGCCGTTGACCAGGCCCTTCACGGTGACGGAGCGGCTCGTCGTCGCGAACCGCTGGTCCGGCTGCCCCTTGCCGCGCACGAGCACCTCGTAGCCGGTGACGGCCGACCCGCCGTGGGAGCTCGGCGGCGACCAGGAGACGACGCCCGAGCGGTCGCCGTCGCGGACGGCCGGGCGCACGGGCGCGGACGGCGTCGTGGCCGGTCGCGCGACGACGGTCGCCGCCCAGGGGCCGGCGCCACCGGCGTTCGTCGCGCGCACCCGCACCTCGTACCCCAGGCCGTTCACGAGACCGGTGGCCGTCCACGTCGTCACCGAGGCGCCCAGCACCGCCCGCTGCAGCGGCTGGCCCTTGCCGCGCACCTCCACCTCGTAGCCGGTGGGCCGGCCTCCGCCGCCCGCGGTCGACGGCGCCCGCCAGGACACCGCGGCCCGCCGGTCGGCGGAGGTCACCGCGGCCGAGCGGGGCGCGGCCGGCACGACCGACGTGCTCGCGCGCAGCAGGGCGAGGGCCTCGACGGGGTCGACGAGGCCGGAGCCGTAGGCGGTGTCGCGACCCGCCGGGCCGAGGTCGGCGGAGGTCCCCGTCAGGGCGTCCGCGATCTCGGCGGCGCTCGCGCCGGGCACCGCGCCGGCGAGCGCGGCGGCCGCCGCCGCCACGTGCGGGGAGGCCATCGACGTGCCGCTCGACCAGCCGTAGCCGTTCCCGGGGACGGTGGAGACGACCGCCGTCCCGGGTGCGGCGAGGTCGGCGTGGGAGCCGAGGGAGGAGTAGCCCGCCCGCCGGCGGTCCTTGTCCAGGGCCGTGACCGCGAGGACGTCCCGGTCGGCCGCCGGGTAGGAGACGGGCGAGCCCGTGAGGCCCTCGTTGCCCATCGCCGCGACGACGACGACCCCGTGGCCCACGGCGTACGCGACGGCGGCGGACAGCACCCGGTCCTGGCCGGGGCCGCCGAGGGACATGTTGACGACGTCGGCACCGTGGTCGGTCGCCCAGACGACGCCCTCGGCGATGTCGTCGGTGTACCCCGCGCCGTCGGCGTCGAGGACGCGCACCGGCAGGACGCGGACGTCGTCCAGGACGCCCTGGCCGCCGCGGCCGTTGCCGACGACCGCGGCCACGGTGCCGGCGACGTGGGTGCCGTGCCCGTCCAGGTCCCGCCAGCCGTCGCCGCCACGGGAGCTGACGAGGTCGGTGCCGGGCAGGACGACACCCGCGAGGTCCTCGTGCGTCCCGTCCACCCCGCTGTCGACGACGGCGACGACCGGCGTGCCCGTCGCGGCCGCCCGCACGCGCTCGGCGCGCAGCGCGTCGAGGCCCCACTGCTGGGGGCGCAGCGGGTCGGTGCCGCCGGCCGCCGCCGAGGAGGTCGCGGCCGAGGAGGTCGCGGCCGGCGCCGGGACGACGTCCCCGACGGCGCGCATCGTGCCGACGACGGACGCCGCGGCCACCGGCCCCTCGCCGTCGAGCGCCGCCGCGACGTCCGCGGCCTCGGCCGGGGCGACGTCGAGGCGTTCCACCGACAGGCCGCCGTCCGGCGCCTCGACCGCCACGGCGACCGCCGTGCCCCTGCCCTGCGGCACGAGCGCGTCCGCCACCTGCTCCTCCACGGGAGCGGGCAGCTCCCCGAGCGCGTCCTGCAGCTCCGGCTCGAGCGCGGCGAGGGCGTCGACCGCGGCCCCGTCGGGAGGCGATGGGGCCGCCACCGCGGCCGACGGCGCGAGCAGCGCCGCGGCGGCCAGGACGGCGACCGCGGCGGGCCGGCGCAGCGAGGGGCGCGGGGGGTGTGGGGTCACGGGGCTCACACCGCAGATCATCGGCGCGCGACGGCCCGCTCCGGAGCCGTTTCCCGTGACTGCCTCGCGGACCGCTCCCGGACGGCCGCCCCCCTCACCCGTGCGCCCGCCCCTCACCCGTGCGCCGCGGCGGACGGGTGGGACGGCCGCCGGGTCCGGCCTCCCGACCGCGCCGGCGTCCACGGGCTCGCGGGGCTCGCCGGGCGACGACCCGCCCGTCTACGGTCGACCCGCCGGCACCGACGGGTCGACGAGGAGGAGCCGTGGACGTCGAGGAGCTGCTCGCGGACGCCCCGCCCGAGTCGCGGACCACCGCCGACGAGGTGGCGCAGGCGCTGCGCGCCGCCGGCACGACGCTCGTCGTCCTCGACGACGACCCCACCGGGACCCAGTCGGTGGCCGGCCTGCCCGTCCTCACCCGCTGGGAGCCGGACGACCTCGCGTGGGCGCTGGCCGAGGGCTCGGCCGCCGCGGTGGGCGCGCTCTACGTGCTCACCAACTCCCGCAGCCTCTCCCCGGAGGCGACCGCCGCGAGGACCCGGGAGGTCGTGCGCGCGGCCCTGGCCGCCGCCGGCGAGCGCGGCGAGCGCGTCACCTTCCTGTCCCGCAGCGACTCGACGCTGCGGGGCCACTTCCCCCTCGAGACCGACGTCGTGGCCGACGAGCTCGCCGCGGCGGGCCTCCCGCGCCCGGACCTCGTCCTGCTCGTGCCCGCGTTCCCCGACGCCGGACGCGTGACGGTCGGCGGCACCCACTGGACCCGGGAGGCCGGTGGCCTGGTGCCCGTCGGGGAGTCCGAGTTCGCGGCGGACGCGACCTTCGGCTACCGGGCCTCGTGGCTGCCGGAGTGGGTGCAGGAGAAGACGTCCGGGCGGGTGCGCGCCGAGGACGTCGTCGCGTGCGACCTAGCCGTCGTGCGGCGCGGCGCGGACGCCGTGGCCGCGGTCCTGCGCGCGGCGGCCCCCGGGGCGGTCGTCGCGGTCGACGCGGCGGCGCAGTCGGACCTGCTCGTCGTGGCGCTCGCCTGCGCGGCGCTCGAGGGCGAGGGGCGGACCCTGCTGTACCGCACCGGGCCGGCGTTCGTCCGGGCCCGGGTCGGCCAGGACGCACCGGCCGTCGTCGAGGACGTCGCGCTCCCGGCCCCGGTGACCCGCTCGCACGCGGGCGGTCTCGTCGTCGTCGGCTCGCACACGGGCCTGACGACGCGCCAGCGCGACGCCCTCGTGGCCGCCCGGCCGGGCACCCGCGTCGTCGAGCTCCCCGTCCCCGCGGTCGTCGACGACGACCGTCGGGCACGGGCCCTGACCGCCGCCGTCGACGACGTCGTCGCCGGGCTCGCCGCGGGCGACGTCCTCCTCCAGACCAGCCGGGAGCGCGTCGTCGCCGGGGACGCCGAGGGCAGCCTCGCGCTCGCGCGGTCGGTCTCCGCCGCCGTCGTGGAGGTGGTCGCCCGCGTCCTGGCCGAGCGCGCACCGCGCTTCGTCGTCGCCAAGGGGGGCATCACCTCGCACGACGTCGCGGTCCGGGGCCTCGGCATCGCGCGTGCCGTCGTCCGCGGGCCGATGCTGCCGGGCCTCGTCTCGCTGTGGGAGCCCGCCGACGGCCCCGCCGAGGGCGTCCCCTACGCCGTCTTCCCCGGCAACGTCGGCGACGAGGACGGCCTCGCCGAGGTCGTCGAACGGCTCGCCCCCCGCCGCGAGCAGCCGGCGGCGACCGGTCACAGGTGATCGCCAGCCGGGACCCACGCAGGTCACCGGCAGCGGTGGTGACCTGCGCGTGACCTCCAGGACGGTGGTCGCCGCACGCAGGACCTCGGGAGACGCCATGACCGCTCCGCGCCGGACCCCCCGCACCCGGGCCGAGCAGGCCCGCACCGCTCGCACCGCCCCCTGCGGGACCGTCCCCGGCGCCCGAACCCCGCGGCTCGGACGGCCCCACGACGACCGGGCCCCCCTCCCCCACCGCCCCCTCGTACGGGTCCGCGTGGCCGACGACCTCGACCTCCGCACGGCCCCACGGCTCGCCGAGCGCGTGCTGGACCTGGTCCGGTGCGGCGCCTCCGTCGCCGTCGACACCTCCGCCGTCGCCTTCGTCGACTGCTGCGGCCTCGCGGCCCTCGAGCGGTGCGTCGCCGAGGGCCGCGGCGAGGTGTCGCTCGAGCCGGTCGGGGTCGCCGTGGAGCGGCTGCGGCACCTCGTCGAGCTCAGCGGGAGGGCGGTGCCCAGCGCCGGGTGACGGGAGCTGCCGGGTGACGGGGGGGCTGACGGGGCCGCGGGGTGAGGGGGGTCCGGTCAGCTGCGGCCCAGCTCGGCCTCGGCCGGCCCGCCGGGCAGGACCAGGAGCTTGCCGGTGGTGCGGCGGGCTTCGAGGTCCTCGTGCGCGCGGGCGACGTCGTCGAGGTCGTAGCGACCGCCGACGCGGACGTCGAGCGCCCCGGTGGCGGCCCAGCCCAGCACCTGCTCCGCCCGCTCCTCCAGCTCGGCGCGGGTCCGGGTGTACGCCGCCAGCGACGGGCGGGTCACGTACAGCGATCCCTTGGCGTTGAGGTCCTGGACGTCGAGCGGCTCCACCTGCCCGCTCGCGCCGCCGAAGAGCACCATGACGCCGCGCGGGCGCAGCGCGTCGAGCCCCTCGGCGAAGGTGGCCCGCCCGACGCCGTCGAAGACCGCGGCCACGCCCTCCCCGTCGGTGAGCTCCCGGGCCCGGGCCGCGAAGCCCTCGTAGGCGAGCACCTCGTCGGCCCCCGCCGCGCGGGCGAGCTCCGCCTTCTCCGGCGTCGACGTCGTCGCGAGGACGCGCCCGCCGCGCAGCACGACCATCTGGGTCAGCAGCAGCCCGACGCCGCCCGCCGCGGCGTGCACGACCACGGCGTCCCCGGGCCGCACGGCGTACGTCGCGCTGCACAGGTACTGCGCCGTGAGCCCCTGCAGCATCAGCGCCGCGGCCGTCTCGGCGTCGACGCCGTCGGGCACCGGCACCGCCTCGGCCGCCTCGACGAGGACCCGCTCGGCGCAGCTGCCCGGCGCCTGCTTCCACGCGACGAGCCGGCCGGGGCCGAGGTCCTCCCCCACCCCGTCGCCGACCTCGACGACGCGGCCGGCGCCCTCGAGGCCCACGCCGAAGGGCGGCTGCACCGGGTAGACGCCGCTGCGCTGGTAGGTGTCGATGAAGTTGACGCCCGCGGCGTCCACCTCGACGACGAGCTGGCCGGGACCGGGGTGGGGGTCCGGGACGTCCCGCACCTCGAGGACCTCGGGCCCGCCGGTGCGCTGCACGCTCGCGGCTCTCATCCCCCGAGCGTCCCAGCCGTGCCCGTCGCGCGCCCGCCGGCTCAGCGGCCGCCGGCACCCTCGCCGCCGTGCCGCCGGGCGCCGTCCCACCGGGCGCGGGGGGCGGCGCTGCGTCGCTGCGCCATCGCGACCAGCTCGGCCGCGACGTCGCGCAGCTTGGTGTTGGAGCGCTGGCTGCGGCGGGACAGCTCGGCGAACGCCTCCTCCGGGTCGACGCCGAGGGCGGCGACCAGCACGCCCTTGGCCTGCTCGATGACGGCGCGCGACGCCATCGCCCGCTGCATCTGCTCGGCCAGCTCGGCGGTCGAGGCGTAGAGCGCGGCGTTGGCCAGGGCCGCCGCGGCGTAGCCGGCGAAGGTGCGCGCCAGCTCCACCTCGTCCTCCGGCAGGGGGTCCTCCCCGACGACGTAGAGGTTGAGGGCGCCCACGACACGCTCCCCCCACGGCATGCCCACCGAGGTGACCGACCGGACGCCGTACCGGCGGGCGAGCGCGGCGAACCCCGGGTACGTCTCCTCGTGCGCGGTGTCACGGACCCGGACGACGCCCCCGGAGCGGGCGGCGTCGGTGCAGGGCCCGAAGCCGTCCTCGTACTGACGCTCGTCGAGCCGCGCGGCGACGGGGTCGCTGAACGCCGCGCTGCGGGTGGAGCCGTCGTCGACGAGCGTCACGGACAGGGCACGGACCCCGTCCAGCATCTCCACGGCGAGGTCCACGACCTGCTGGAGGACCTCGCCGAGCGGCTGGTCCAGCGAGATCCGCGCGAGCTCGGCGAGCGCGCGGGAGCGGTCCCCCGGGCGCGTGGGACCCTGCGCGAGGGTGGACGGCGGCGGCGTCTGGCCGCCCGGGGCCTCCTGCGGTGGCATCGTCCGGTCGACCTCCTGGCTGCGCGCCCTCCGCCGCCGACGCGGGGGCCGGCCGGCTCCCTCGGCGTCCGCGGGCTCCTCTCCCGACCCCGCAGGACAGCGCCCTGCGGCGCTGGCGGGCGAACCGTAGTCCTGCCAGGGGCTCATGGACAGCAGCTCGGCGAGCTCCTCGGCCGGCCGGGGGCGGCGACGTGGAACCCCTGACCGAGGGCCCCGCGTCGGACCCCGGTACCCAGCGCTCGGACGACCGTCACCCCGGCTCCCGGGGAACCCGGCGTCCTCCTCCCGAGCCTTGACCGTGCCGGGAGGTCGTCGGAGACTTCTTCCCCGGCTGAAGAACTCGGCCACGTCTCCGATCCCTCGGAGGTGCCAAGTGGCGGGTCGCGTGCAGGTCGTCGTCGAGGTGGACCCCTCCTCGTCCTCGGCGCTCGTCCGGGTGGCGGGCACCGCCTCGTCGGCCCTCGTCGGCGAGCTGCGCCAGGTCGTCCGGCGCGTGGAGGAGGCCGTCGGCCCGCGGGTGCGCGTCGACCTGAGCGGCTGCGACGCCGTGGACCCCGCGGTGCTCGCCCTCCTGCGCGCGGAGCGGGAGAGGCTGCGCCGCGCCGGTGGGACCCTGTCGTCCTCGGAGGTGCTCCTCGACGGGGGACAGCCCGGCGGGGCCTCGGACGGCCGGCCCTCCGGGCCGCCGACGTCGTCGCGTCGGTCGCTGCGCCGACGTGCCGATGCGGCGCTCGCGCGCCGTACCGCGGCGACGGACGTGGGCCCGGAGCGCAGCGCCGCCGGCCTCGAGCTGCTCGAGCTCCTCCGGGCGATGACGACCCTCCGCGAGGAGCAGCAGCACGGTCGAGCCGCGACGGTCGGGCGGCGGCGGGGCAGCGGGGCGGTGTCCTCGTAGGCCGTCCTGCACCGACGGCCCCGTGGCCGACCTCAGCGGTCGTCCGCGGGCCCCCGGTCCTCGTCCCGCCCGCCTCCCGGGCCGTCCTCGCCGGCGACCTCGACCGGAGCTGGCGTCGGCGACGGGCGACCCTCCGCACGCTGGTGCGGCGGGTCGGTCGTCACGACGTCGCGGGCCACGTCGTACACCGACGTGCCGCTCGCGAAGGCGCGAGCCTCGAGCCGGAGGAGGGCGTCCTCCTCGCTGAGGTCGTCGCTCACCATCAGGCGGCCCACGGCGAGGGGCAGCACCTGGGACGCGGGGTCCAGCGCCTCGTCGAGCCGGTTCCCCGACCCGGCGTCGCCCTGGCCGCTGTCGTCCAGGGCCCGGGCCTGGAGCATGACGGACAGGAGGGCGGCGAGCCGGTCCGCGACCACCTCGTCGACGGTGGTGAACGGCCGGACGTCCTGCCGGGCGAGCACGAGGACCCCGCCGACGTCGTCGGCCGCGGCCGCCCGCCCCGGCGGGCCGTCGAGGGGCACGACGAGCAGGCTCCGGAGGTCGAGGGACGACGCGTGGGTGGTCAGGAGCACCGGCCAGCGCTCCATGCCCGCGTGCAGGTCCGGTACCGACAGGGCGCGGCCCGAGGCGAGGACGTCGACGGTGGGGCCCTGCCCGACGGACTGCTCGCGGTCGGCGAGGGCGACCAGCACGGGGTCCGAGCCGCGGACGACGGACCGGTGGTCCGAGCCGGACGTCAGCGTGACGGCGACGCGCTCCGCCCCCACCGTCGCCGCGACGAGGCGGGCCACGCGCGTCTCCGGGACGACGGCGTCCGCGCGGGCCCCCTGCCCGGTCGCGGCCCGGGCCGCCTCCCGGACGCCGGGCGAGGACGACGCGCCGCCTACGTCCTCGTCGTGCTCTGGCACCGTGCTCCCCGGGCGTCCCGGCCGGTGCACGCCGTGCGAGCACCGGAGTCGTCGGCTCTTCTTCGTGCGGGGAGACTACGGCGGACGCGGTGCGCGGGCGACACGCCGCCCCCCGGGTCCCCCCCGGGCCGCCGCTCGGGCGACGATGCGTCCCGGACCGGGGCGGTCCGGCGGGCGGACGAGGGAGAGCGGTGGCGGACGAGCGGTCGCACGAGCCGGGGACGCCGTCGACGAGCGGGGACGTGGCGCCCGACGACGCCGGGCCCGCCCCCCGGCCGCGAGGACCCCGCGGCGACCGCGGCGAGGTGCGCCGCCGCATCACGGACGCAGCCCTGCGGTCCTTCGCCGACCACGGCCTCGACGGCGCCTCGACCCGGTCGATCGCCCGGGAGGCCGACTGCGACCCGGCGCTCGTCCGCTACTACTTCGCCAGCAAGCAGGCGCTCTTCGACCACGTCACCCGGCGGCCGGAGGCCGTGGACTCCCAGCTCGCCGCCATGGCCGCCCTCCCGCACGCCCGGCGTGCGGCCTACCTCGCCGACGTGGTCGAGGCCTGCTGGGACGACCCGGCGACCCGGGACTTCTGGCGCTCCCTGCTCCGCAGCTCGCGCACCGACGTCACCGTGGCCCGCCAGGTCGAGGACACGTGGGCGGACTTCGTGGCGCTGGGGATGCGGCGGGGCGCCCCCGTGGGGCCGGCGGACGGGCGGGCGGCGGCGGACGGGCAGGCGGACGGGCAGGCGGACGGCGTCCGGGGAGGGGACGGACGGACGGACCCCCTCACGTGGCCGGCGCCGGCGGACGACGACGCGACCCTCCTCGTGGACGGTGCCGGTCCGCAGGAGGCCGCGGTGGGCGCCGTCCACGCGCCGGACCACCTGCGCCCCGCCGGTGACGCGGCCGCCCCGCTCGTCACGCGTCGTCTCGTCGACCCCGACGGCGCCGGACCGCCCGACGTCGAGCACCCCGACACCCAGCACCCCGACACCCAGCACCCCGACACCCAGCGCCCCGACGCCGACGGGCGGGGTGGCGGCACGACCGCCGGCGACGAGCGGGAGCGCACCGTCACGGCGCTCTCGAGCATCACCGGGATGCTGGGCGCCGTCCACCTGTGGCAGAGCGAGCGCGCGGGCGCGATCGGCGGACGCGGGCGCTCGAGGGCGCTCGAGGGCGTCCTCGCCAGCTGCTTCCGCTCGCCGGGGGACTGACCCGGTCTCACGGGGGACCCGGTGACCCGGTGACCCGACGAGCGGTGCCCCGACGGGTCGAGACTTCAGGACCGCTCAGCCGTCGGCGTGGGCGAGGACGACGAACTCCAGGTCGTCGCGGCGCGGACGGCCGAAGCGCTCGTCGCCGTAGGGGAAGGGGCGACGCTCGCCCGTGCGACGCCAGCCACGCCGCTCGTACCAGGAGATCAGCTCGGCCCGCTGGGCGATGACCGTCATCTCGAGCCGCGTGGCGCCCAGCGCGTCGCGGGCGTGCGCCTGCGCCGCGGCGAGCAGCGCGCGACCGGTGCCCGCGCCCTGGCGCGCCGGGTCGACGGCGACCATCCCGACGTAGCCGGTCGTGCCGCCGTCCGCGGCGGGGCGCGCCTCGACGTGGCAGCACGCGAGCAGCCGGCCGTCGTCCTCGAGCAGCAGCACCACCGAGCCCGGCGCCCCGAGCAGCGCGGTGACCGCCGCCGCGTCCGTGCGCTGCCCGTCGAGGAGGTCCGCCTCCGTCGTCCAGCCCGCCCGGCTGGCCTCCCCCCGGTACGCCTGCTGGACGAGCGCGACGACCGCGGGGACGTCGGCGCCCGTCGCGGTCCGCAGGCCCGTCACGCCCGGGCGCCGTCGGCGACCTCGGCGACGGCGGCCAGCAGCCGGTCGACGTCGTCGTCGTCCGTGTACGGGGCGACGCCGGCGCGGACCATGCCGCCGGTCTCCCGGAGCGAGAGGGCAACGACGAGCTCGCGGGCGTAGTAGTCGCCGTCCGAGACCGCGACGCCCCGCGATCCCAGCCAGAGGTTCGTCTCGCGCGGGGTGGCCCCGGCGACGCGGAAGGAGACGGTCGGGGTCCGGTGCGCGGGCGCGCCGACGACCGTCACGGCGTCCAGGGCGGTGAGGCCGTCGAGGAGCCGGCGGAAGACGCGGTCCTCGGAGGCCTCGAGGGCGGCCATGGAGCGCACGAGGCACGTGCGCCGGTCGTCGCCGTCGGCGCCCGGGACCAGGCCGGCGAGGACGTCGACCGCGGCGGTGACGCCGGGCATGAGCTCGAACGGCGGCGTCCCGTGCTCGAAGCGCTCCGGCACGGCGTCGGACGCGGGCACGAGCTTGTCCGGCTGCAGGCCCTCGAGCAGGACCGGGTCGGCGACGACGGCCGCCAGGTGCGGGCCGAGCAGCTTGTAGACCGACAGCGCGTAGAGGTCGGCGCCGAGCTCGGCGACGTCGACGGGCGCGTGCGGGGTGAGGTGGACGCCGTCGACGTACGACGTCGCCCCGACGCCGTCGGCGGCCGCGGTGATCGCCGCGACGTCGGGGCGGGTGCCGAGGGCGTTGCTCGCCCCCGTGACGGCGACCAGGCGCGTGCGCCCGGTGATCGCCGCGAGCGGGTCGACGAGCTCGCCCGTCGCCGGGTCGACGTCCACCCACCGCACGGACGCCCCGGCGCGGGCGGCCGCCTGCACCCAGGGGCGGACGTTGGCGTCGTGGTCCAGGCGCGTGAGCACGACCTCGTCGCCCTCGCCCCAGCCCTTCGCGAGCGCGCCCGCCATCACGTAGGTGAGGTGCGTCATCGAGGGACCGAGGACGACGCCCTCGGGGATGCCGCCGACGAGGTCCGCGACCGCCTGGCGCGCGTCGGCGATCGCCGTCTCGGCCCGCCGGCTGGCGTGGTGCGGGCCCTTCCGGTTGGAGACGGCGGACCCGAGCATCTGCGTGACCGCGTCGGCGACCTGCGCCGGCACCTGCGTGCCGCCCGGCCCGTCGAAGAAGGCGATGCCCTCCTCGAGGGCCGGGACCTGGGCGCGGAGGGCGGCGACGTCGACGTCGCTCCTCGGTGCGGGGCTGCTGCTCTCGCTCACCCCGCCACCCTGGCACCGGTCCCGCGGTCGGGCACGAGGGCACGCGACGCCCCTCGGGGGTCGCGCGACGCCCGTCGCACCGGCGAGATGGAGGTTCGCGTCATGAGGAGTGCCCTTCCGTGACGAGAACCTCCATCTCGGCGTGCCCGCTGCGCAGCACCGCCGCGGCCGTCAGGAGATCAGCAGCCGCGGCTGGTAGAGGTCCAGCCAGACGCCGAGGCCGAGGACACGCTCGACGCCGCTGCGCACGCCCAGCGACGTCGTCGCCGGGTCGCCGCGCACGACGTCGCGCAGCCAGGTGACGTCGACGAGGTCGAGGACGGGGTGGTCCTCGGCGAGGAGGTCGGCGCCCTGCTGCAGCAGCGCGCCGGTGTAGCCCTGGTCGGGGTTCGCGGGGTAGGGCAGCTTGCGGCGCTCGCGCACGGACGCGGGCAGCAGGTCGCCCGCCGCCCCCCGCAGCAGGCTCTTCTCCTGCCCGTCGTAGCTCTTGAGGGCCCACGGGACGTTGTAGACGTACTCGACGAGACGGTGGTCGCAGAAGGGGACGCGCACCTCGAGGCCGACGGCCATGCTGAGCCGGTCCTTGCGCTCCAGCAGGGAGCGCTCGATCCGCGTGATCGCCAGGTACGACATGACGCGGTAGCGCCGCTCCTCCTCGCTCTCGCCGGGCAGGTGCTCGACCTCGGCCACGGCGTCGGCGTACTGGGCGTCGACGAAGGCGGGCAGGTCCAGGGCCGCCCGCAGGTCGCCCGCGAACCGGGACGACAGCTGGGCCTGCGAGCCCCGGACGAGCACCTCCATCCACGGGAAGCTGTCGTGCGCCCGCCGCTCGGGGTGGGTGAACCACTCGTAGCCGCCGAACAGCTCGTCGGCACCCTCCCCCGACAGGGCGACCGTGGAGTGCTCGCGGATGGCCTTGAACAGCAGGTACATCGAGGAGTCGATGTCGCCCCACGTCACCGGGCTGTCCCGCGACGCGATGACGGCGCGGCGGACGGCCGGGTCGGCCATCGCGGTGTGGTCGAGCACGATCCGCTCGTGCCGGGTGCCGACGTGCTCGCCGACCTCGGTCGCGAAGGGGCTGTCGGGCGTGGCGTCGCGCCCGTCGCCCTCGCCGACGAAGTCGACGGCGAAGCTGCGCACCTGCTCGCCGCGGCCGGCGAGCGCCTTCGCGGCCAGCGCCGTCAGCACGCTGGAGTCGAGCCCGCCGGACAGCAACGTGCAGCGCGGCACGTCGGAGACGGTCTGGTGGGCGACGACGTCCTCGAGCAGCGAGCGGACCGTCTCGAGGGTGGTCGGGAGGTCGTCGGTGTGGGGCCGGGTCCGCAGCGTCCAGTACCGGTGCTCGCGCAGGCCGCCGCGGTCGACGGTGACGAGGCCGCCGGGCAGCACCTCGCGCATGCCCCGCCACAGCGACGCGCCCGGGGGGACGGTGAGGCTGACCATGGCCCGCAGGCCGTCGAGGTCGACCGTGCGGTCCCCCAGCGGGTTCGCGAGCAGCGCCTTGGACTCCGAGCCGAAGAGCACGCCGTCCTGCGTCTCGGCGTAGTAGAGCGGCTTGATGCCGAGGCGGTCGCGGACCAGCAGGAGCCGCTCGACCCGGGCGTCCCAGACGGCGAAGGCGACCATCCCGTCGAGGTGCTCGGCGACCTCCTCGCCCCACTCGAGGTAGCCGTGCAGGACGACCTCGGTGTCGCTGCGCGTCGTGAACCGGTGGCCGCGGCGGACCAGCTCCGCCCGCAGGTCCTCGAAGCCGTAGACCTCGCCGCTGTGCAGGAGCGTGACCTCGCCGTCGTCGGTCTGCACCGACATCGGCTGCGCGCCGCCCTCGACGTCGATGACGGCGAGCCGCCGGTGCCCGAGCCCCGCGTGCCGGTGCAGCCGGACGCCCTCGTCGTCCGGTCCCCGGCAGGCCATCGTCGCCGTCATCGCCTCGACGTCGGCCCGGTGCCCCGGCTCGCTCAGGTCCCGGTCGAAGGACACCCAGCCCGTGATCCCGCACATGCGCGCTCCTCCCGGCCCCCGCACGTGCGGGGCCGCGTCGACGTCCCGGCAGGTGGGTACCACGGGTCCGCGCCGGAGGACGCGGCCGGCCCCGAGGTCGGGGCGTCCGGTCTGCCGTCGTCCGACCCGGCTCCCTCTGGTGCGGCGACGGACCTACGCCGCGAGCAGGTGCCGCAGGAGCGCCTGCGCGCGGGCGTCGTCCGCGACGAGCGCTCGCAGGTCGACGTCCGCGCCGCCGTGCGCCTCCAGCCACGGCCCGAGCCCCCCCTCGACGCCGACCCCCAGCTCCGTCGAGGCGCAGTCCTGCAGGTACTGCAGCGTGGCGTCGGCGAGGTGGCCGTCGGCGTAGGCCGCCTCGGCGTCGAGCCAGGCGGCGAGGACCCAGCCCTGCCGCCTCGTGCCGGCGCCCTCGCGCGGCCCGCCGTCCGCGGCGGGGCCGTCGTCGGCGGGCCACGGCCTGTCGGTCGACGCGACCCAGACGTACTCGCCGTCGGGGTCGAGGTCGGGCACGGGCGCCCGGGCCGGCGGCTCGTCCGGGACGGCGGGGTCCGTGACGACGGCCATCCGTGGCTCGAGGACGAGGTGGCGTCGCGCCGGGTCGTGGTTCGTGTCCCACGTCTCGTCCACGTGGACGAGGAAGAGGTTCAGCCCGGCGTCCTCCAGCGAGGCGTCCGGCCACAGCGCGTCCCGGGTGTCCTCGTCGACGCGGACGTACGCGGCCAGCTGTGCCGGCCGGACGTGCAGGTGCAGCGGCGGGTCGAGCGCCTCGTCCCGGTACCTGTGCAGGACGAAGGCTCCGTCGACGTAGACGACGTCCGGGTCCTCGAAGGTCCGCAGGCGTCGCGCGAGCTCGGCGAAGACCTCGTCGTCGGTCACGGGCGCACCGTAGAGGCGCGCGCCGCCGACCAGGTGCGCGTCCGACGTCGGTGCGCGAGTCCGACGCGTCGCAGGTCAGGTCCCGGCCGTCGCCGGCGCGACGTCGGACTCGACGCCCGGGATCGGCGGGACCCACGTCCCGCCGATCCCGCCGACCCCGCCGTCAGGCCACCGGGTCGGGCGGCACCTCGGGCGGGACGACCTCGGGCCCGGCCTCGGGCGGGCGGGGCTCGTCCTGGGGGTGCAGGCGGACGGCGAGGAGCGCGACGTCGTCGTGGCCGGGCTCGGGCAGGAGGCGGACGAGGAGCGCGTCGAGCATCTCCTCCAGCGGCAGGTGCGCGACGTCGGCGAGCTCGCGCCGCAGCCGGACGAGGCCCTCCTGCAGGCCCTGGTCACGACGCTCGACGAGGCCGTCCGTGTAGAGCAGCAGCGTGCTGCCGCGGTCGACGACGGCCTCGCCCTCGACCCGCGACGTGCCGGGCAGGATGCCGAGGAGCAGGTCGGTGCGGCGGGCGAGCAGCTGGTGCACCTGGCCGTCGGGCGTGGCGAGCATGGGCGGCGGGTGGCCGGCGTTGGACCAGCGCAGCCGGGTGAGGCCCTCGGCCCGCATCTCCGGCGTCTGCTCCACGCGGGCCACCACGGCCGTCGCCGTCGTCTCCAGGAGCAGCCCCTCCATCGCGGCGTCGAGACCGGCGAGGGTCTCCGCCGGGCCCGCGCCGCTGTGGAAGGCGATGCCCCGCAGCAGCCCCCGCATCTGACCCATCGAGGCCGCCGCGGCGGTGTCGTGGCCCACGACGTCACCGATGACGACGACCGTGTCCCCGCTCGCCTGCAGGAAGGCGTCGTACCAGTCGCCGCCGACGCGCGCGGACTCGGCGGCCGGCACGTACCGGACGGCGATCTCGGTGTGGTCGGGCGCCGGCGGCGCCGTGAGCAGGCTGCGCTGCAGCTCTTCCGCGAGGCCCAGCTGCACCCGGTAGAGGCGGGCGTTGTCGAGGCCCGTGCCCGCGCGCTCGGCGAGCTGGCGGACGGCGGCTAGGTCCGCGGCGCCCGCCGGCTCGCGGTCGGGCCCGCGGAAGAGCGTCACCAGGCCGAGCGTCCGGCCCCGGGCCACGAGCGGGAAGACCCCGGCCCAGCGGGGCGCCAGGTGCGTGACGAGGTCCCGGGCGACGCCCGGGCGCAGCACGCCGGCGACCGAGGACGAGGCGGGGTCGGGCATGACGGCGGGCAGGCCCGTGGCGAGGGCCCGGTCGAGGAAGCTCGAGTCCTCGAGCGCCTCCAGCCGTCGTTCGGCGTACCGGGCGACGAGCGGGCGCAGGTCCTCCTCCGCGTGCCAGGAGCCGACGTCCTGCAGGGTCCCGTCGTCGCGGACGAGCGTGACGACGCTCCAGTCCGCGAGGACCGGCACCACCAGCCGGGCGAGCCGGGCGACGGCCTTCTCGGGGTCCAGCGTGACGGCGAGCTCCGTGCTGACCTGGGAGAGGACCTCGCGCCGCGCCGCCTCCCGGGCCTGCCGCTCGGCGGCGGCGCGGCGCTCGCTGACGTCGAGGAAGTACACGGACAGGCCGTCGGGGACCGGCCACACCCGGACCTCGAACCAGCCGTCGAGCGGGGCCGGGTAGTACGTCTCGAAGGAGCGCGGCCGGGCGCTCTCGACGGCGTCCCGGTACTCCCGCTCGAAGCTGGTCCCCACCGTGGCGGGGAAGAGCGCCCACAGCGACCCGCCGAGGAGCTCGGTGCGCTCGCGCTGCAGCAGCCGCTCGGCCTCGGCGTTGACGTAGGTGAAGCGGAAGTCCCGGTCGAGGGCGCAGAAGGCCGCCGGCATCGCCTCGAGGACCCGGCGCACGCCCACCTCGGCACCCGCCGCGTCGGTCGTGTCGTAGGCCGCGCCGACGAGGTGGGCCGCGGGGCCCTCGCGGGCGACGCGGCCCCGCGCCTGGATCCAGCGCACCTCGCCGCCGGGCAGGACGATGCGGTAGAGCTCGTCGTACTCGCCGTCCGTGCTCGCGGCCCGGGCCATGGCGTCCTCGACCCGCTGCCGGTCCTCCGGGTGCAGCCGGCCGACGAAGTCCTCGCGCCGGCGGCCGAAGCTGCTCGGGTCGTACCCGAACATCGCGATGAGCCGGTCGTCCCAGGCGAGCTCCCCGGTGACGAGGTCGAGGTCGAAGCCCCCCACGCCGGCCGCGTCGATGGCCAGCCCCCACCGCAGCCGGCCGCTGGCCACCTCGTCCGCGAGCTCGCTGCGCTGCTCCCCGGTGACGACGGCGGCGGCGACCTCCTCGAGCAGGTCGCGCTCGTCGTCGCCCCACCGGCGCGGCGCGGTGCTGTGGACGGCGAGCGCGCCCACGACCCGTCCCGACGAGCGCAGCGGGACGGCCAGCAGCGCTCCCACGACGCCCGCGGCCACCTCCGGGGCGGTGCACGTCCGGGCGTCCGCGACGGCGTCGTCGACGACGAGAGGCCCGTCCGCGGCGGCCCGCAGGAGGACGTCTGCCGCGAGCTCGGCCGTGCCGGTGTGCAGCCGCACCCCGTCGGCGGCCAGGACCCGGCGGGCGAGGGCGGCCAGCCGGGCCCGTCCGGCCGGAGCAGCCCGACCGGCAGGGCCGTCCCCGCGCTCGGTCACCGCGCCCTCCTCCGCCCGGGACGCCGTCCGCGCCGCCCGGACCCCATCCTGCCAAAGCCCCGGCTCGGTGGGGCCGTGCCCAGGGGCGCTCGAGGGGGGCGCTCGAGGGGGGCGCTCGAGGCGGGTTCAGCCGGGCACGGTGGCGGCCCGCACCTCGACGTGACCACGCAGGAAGGTGCGCGCCTCGACGTCCGCGAGCTCCTCGACGAGCTCCCACGGGCGGGCCCGGACGTCGACGCCGCCGAGCGTGCACGCCAGCCGGGACGCCAGGCGCAGCGGCAGGGCGCCGTCGGCGAGCGTCGTGTCGACCACCGCGACGCGGGCGCCGGGCCGGGCGGCGGCCAGCGCCGTCGCCCAGGCCCGGCGCCGGTCCGGCATGAGCGAGAGCGCGTAGGGGGCGAGGACCGCGTCGGCCGGGCCGCCCAGGGCGTCGGTGAGCCGGCGGGCCGGCACCTGCTCGGCGTCGGCGCGCACGAGGCGGACGCCGTCCGGGCCCAGNCCGGCATGAGCGAGAGCGCGTAGGGGGCGAGGACCGCGTCGGCCGGGCCGCCCAGGGCGTCGGTGAGCCGGCGGGCCGGCACCTGCTCGGCGTCGGCGCGCACGAGGCGGACGCCGTCCGGGCCCAGGCGCTGCGCGCGGCGTCGGGCCGCCTCGAGCATCGAGGCGCTGGCGTCCAGGCCGACGACCCGACCACCGGGGGCGACCCCCGCGAGCAGCGACGGCAGGTCCGGCCCGGTACCGCACCCCACGACGAGGACGCGCGCGCCCGGGCGCAGGCGCAGCAGGTCCACGGCCGCCTCCCGACCGGGCGCGTACAACGCCTCGCCGGAGACGAGGTCGTAGGCACGCCCCAGGTGGGCGTAGCGGGCGACGGCGGGCACGGTGGCTCCTCGGGCGGCGGGGGGACGACGGGGGGACGACGGGGGGACGACGGGGGGGCACGGCGCGGAGCCGGGCCCCGGCGGCGCGCGGGGCGACCAACGGGAGCCGAGACTGGCACGCGCGGGGCGAGGCGCCCCGCGGGGAGGAGAGCCGTGACGAAGGACCGCACCACGGACGGCGCTGCCACGGACGGGGCTGCCACCGACGGCACGGCCGGGGCCGACCCGGCCGGGGCGACGTGGCCCGCCGGCTCGCACCTGACCGACGCCGACGCGGCGACGACGTGGGACCTCCTCGTCGTCGGGGGCGGCACGGCGGGGCTCACCGGTGCGCAGTCGGCGGCGCTGCTCGGCGCCCGGGTGCTCCTCGTCGAGCGCGACCGCACCGGCGGGGAGTGCCTGTGGTCGGGGTGCGTGCCGTCCAAGGCCCTGCTCGCCGCGGCGTCGGCCGCGGCGGACGCCCGCCGGGCCCACCGCCTCGGGGTCCGGGCCGAGGTCGAGGTGGACTTCCCCGTCGTGATGGCGCACGTGCGCGCAGCGGTGACGGCGATCCAGCCCGTCGACGCGCCGCAGGCGCTCGAGGCGGCGGGCGTGCGGACGGTGCGCGGGACCGTCACCTTCACCGGCCCGGCGACGGCGACCGTGGACGGGCGCGAGGTCCGTTTCGCGCAGGCGCTGCTCGCCACCGGCTCCCGCCCGGCACCGCTCGACCTGCCGGGCGCGGACGGCGTCGCCGCGCTGACCGCCGACGACGTCTGGGACCTCGCGGAGCTGCCCGGGCGGCTCGCCGTCCTCGGCGGCGGGACCACCGGCACCGAGCTGGCGCAGGGCTTCGCCCGGCTCGGCGCCCACGTCACCGTGGTCGAGGCCGGTGCCCACCTCCTGCCCGCCGAGGACGCCGACGCGGCCGCCGTCGTCACCGCGGCCCTGCGCGCCGACGGCGTGGACGTGCGGACCGGGGTACGCGCGACCTCCGTGCGTCCGGGCGAGGACGGCGCCGGGGCGCTGGTCCTCGACGACGGCGCGCAGGTGCCCTTCGACCGGCTGCTGCTCGCCGGCCCCCGCCGCCCGCTCGTCGACGGCCTCGGCCTCGTCGAGGCCGGCGTCCGGCGGGTCGACGGACGCCTCGTGCTCGACGGGCTGCGCACGACGAACCCCCGGGTCTGGGCGGCCGGCGACGTCACGGGCGAGGACCTCTACACGCACACCGCCGGCGTCCGCGGCTCCGACGCCGCGATCAACGCGGTGCTCGGGCTGCCGCGCCGACCCGGCGCCGTCGTCCCCCGCGTGACCTTCACCGACCCCGAGCTGGCGGCGGTGGGCGAGCCGACCGGGACCCTGGCGAACGGGACACCACGGGCCGGGACAGCACGCACCGGGCGCCGGCTGCTCGAGCTGCGGCACGACCACGTCGACCGCGCCGTCGCCGAGGGCCGCAGCGAGGGCTTCACCCGCCTCGTCGTCGACCGACGCAACCGGGTGCGCGGTGCCACCGTCGTCGGCCCGCGGGCCGGCGAGGTGCTCGCCGAGCTGACCGCCGCCGTCCTCGACGGCACGACCACGAGCGCGCTCGTGGCCCGCACCCACCCGTACCCGACGTACGGCGACGGGCCGTGGAACGCGGCGATCGCGGACTACCGGGGACGCCTCGGGACCCCGGCCGTGCGCGCGGTGACCCGGACCGTCGTCGCCGCCCGCCGGTGGGTGCGCTCCCGGAAGGCCTGATCCGGCGCGGGCCCGACACGTCCCCCGGCCGGCCGCGGCCGCCGCCCTCAGCCCACGCGGCGACGCGCGACGAGCACGGCGCCGCCGGCGGCCAGCAGGGCGAGACCCGCGGGGAGCAGCCACGACGCGTCGTCGACACCGCCGACCGCGCCGCCGGCCCCGGTGTCGACCCCGCCCTCGGGGGCGACCATGCCGCCCGCCGCGGCGGCGGTGAAGCCGGCCGTCGCCTGCCGCACCATGGCGAGGGTGCTCACGTCCTCGACGCCGTGCCGCCGGGCGAGCGCACCGACGTCGACGTTGCCGACCCGCACCTGCCCGCTCTCGTCCTCCCACGCGAGGTAGCGGGTGGGCAGGTCGATGCCCATCGTCTGGGCGGCCTGGATCAGCGGGGTGCCGGCGGCGGGGTTGCCGGCGAGGAGCACCTGGGTGGGGCGCAGGACCTCGCCGATGCTCGCCGCGGCCGCGGCGTGGTCGACGAGCGCGACCTGCGAGAGGCCGGCCGAGGTCGTCGCCTCCTGGTAGCGGGCGATCGCCGCGTCCACGTCCGCCGCGTCGCTCGGCCGGTCGGCGAGGTAGCCGTCGAGCTCCTCGACGGGCGCTCCTTCGGTGGCCGGCTCCTCGCTGCCGCTCGCCGCCGCCGCGATGGTGGCCGACGCCGTCGCGAGGGCCTCGGTCGTGGGGTCGTCGGCGGGCAGGCCCGCCTGCACGGCGACGTGCTCGGCGGAGTTGTACCCGAGCCACACGTCGCCGGCCTCGTCCTCCCACGCGAGGAACTTCTGCGGCAGGTCGACGCCGGCGCGCTGGCTCGCCTGCAGCAGCGGCGTCCCCACGGGCGGCGCGCCGCCGACGACGAGCGTCGTCGGGCGCAGCTCCATGCCCACCGACGCGGCGTTCTCCTGGTGGTCCAGGACGGCCGTGACCATCCCGTTCGCCGAGAGCGCGTCCTGCACGGCCTGCGCGGTCGCGTCGACGTCGGTGTCGCTCGCGTAGACCACGAGGCCCGGGACCTCCGGGGGCTCGCCCGTCGGCGTGCCGGTGGCGGCGGCCGGCGCCGCCGTCGCGAGGGCGAGGACCGCCGCCCCCGCCGCCGCGGCGACGGCCCCGGCGCGGGACCACCCCACCGGCGAGGGCCTCGTGGTGGGGGTCGGGCTCGGGCGGGTGCGGCGCAGCATGGCGTCCTCCGGGTCGGCGTCGTCGTCGGCTGCCCCAGGGGACGCGGTCCGGCCGGCCGGCGCCAGTCGAGGTGCTGCCGCACCGTCATCGGCGACGCGCCGGACCCTCCTGGACCCGCCCGCGTATTCGACCTCCGACGCGGACCCGGACGTCGCGGCCCGGCACGGCCCGCACTCGGCTCAGACGACGCAGAGCTCGTGGCCCTCGGGGTCGCCGAGGACCACGTGGTCGAGGTGCCCGTCCCTCTCGTGCCGCTGGAGCACCGTGCCGCCGGCGGCGACGAGACGCTCCACCGCGGCCTCGAGGCGGGGGCCCCGCACGTCCGGGGCCAGGTGCCGGCCGCCGGAGACGTGCAGGTCGAGGTGGAGCCGGTTCTTGCGCTCCTTCGGCTCCGGGACGCGCAGGAGGGTCAGCGCCGGCCGCCGACCGGAGGGGTCGACGAGCGCGGCGCCGTCGTCGCGCTCGTCCTCGGGCACCCCCATGTCGTCGCACCAGGCCTCCCACGTCGCCCAGCCCTCGGGCGGGGGCGCCGGGACGTAGCCCAGCGCCTGCGCCCAGAAGGACGCCGCCCGGGCGGGGTCGGCGCAGTCGAGCGTCAGGGACCAGGGCACGACCGGCGCGGCGTCGGTGCCGACCCCGGACGCCACCGTCCTCACCCTCCCTGCGCCATGTCGACGAAGCGTGAGTAGTGGCCCTGGAAGGCGACGGTGATGGTGTCCGTCGGGCCGTTGCGGTGCTTCGCGACGATGAGGTCCGCCTCGCCGGCCCGCGGGGACTCGCGCTCGTAGGCGTCCTCCCGGTGCAGCAGGATCACCATGTCGGCGTCCTGCTCGATACTGCCCGATTCGCGTAGATCGCTCATTGCGGGCCGTTTGTCCGTTCTCTGCTCGGGCCCACGGTTGAGCTGCGAGATCGCGATGACGGGCACCTCGAGCTCCTTCGCGAGCAGCTTGAGGGCGCGGGAGAACTCCGAGACCTCCTGCTGGCGGCTCTCGACCCGCTTGCCCGAGCTCATGAGCTGCAGGTAGTCGATGACGACGAGCTTGAGCCCGTGCCGCTGCTTGAGCCGCCGGCACTTGGACCGGATCTCCATGAGCGACATGTTCGGCGAGTCGTCGATGAACAGCGGCGCCTCGCTGACCCGGCCCATGGTGCGCGCCAGACGCGTCCAGTCCTCCTCGCGCATCGTCCCCTTGCGCATGTGCTGCAGCGAGACCGTCGCCTCCGCCGAGAGCAGCCGCATGGTGATCTCGTTGCGGCTCATCTCCAGGGAGAAGACGACCGACGGCAGACCGTTCTTGATGGACGCAGAGCGCGCGATGTCCAGTCCCACGGTCGAGTTGTGCGTGGGCACCATGGACCGGGTGGCGAGGTAGAGGTGGCTCGGGTCGTCGACCTGCACGCAGCGCACCGGCACGCTCGGGACGGGCCGGACCGTGGTGATGTACCGCCGACGCGTCCGCTGCTCGACGCGGTCCTTCGTGCGCTCCTTGTGCACGAGCCGCTTGCGCTCGAGGCGGAAGACGTCGTCGTGAGTGGTGAAGGTCAGCGTCCAGCACGTCGACGAGGCGTCGTCGCGGCCCTGCACCTGCTTCGTCGACGTCCCGCAGCGGTAGCCGAGACCGAGCACGAGCTCCCGGACGTCCTCGGACAGCTCTGGGCTGGTCAGCGCGATCTGCACGCTCCCCGTCCGGTCGACCGTCCCGTCGGTGTCGAGCAGGCCCGCGAGGAGAGATCGTCGCTGCGCCTCCGACGCCCGGAGGTAGGTCTGCGGGATGCGCTTGCGACCGAGGACGCCGAGACCCCTGAGCAGCGCCGTGACCGTGCCGTGGTCGTGCCGGCAGGCCTGGCACCGCCGCAGTCCCGACTCCGGCTCCGGCAGGCGCAGGGCGTAGGTGAGGCCCGTCTGCGCCTCGGCCACGAGCCCGTCCCCCTCGATATACATGGCGATCTCCGCGTCGGCGGAGGTGTAGCGCGCTCCCGCGGAGTGGCCGCCCCCGAGCCACACACCGAGGACGTACGGCGGCAGCGGCAGCTCGGAGGTGGGCAGCTGCAGCGGAGCGGTGGTGCTCACGGAGTGGTTGAGCCGCCGGTCCGCGGTCCGGCAGCGGACCGTCGCGGCGATCTCCTCGGTGGTCCGGACGGCCGCCTCGGCCGGCCCGCGCCGCGACGCCCGGGTGTCGGTGAGCCACTGGTGCTGGGCGTCGGCCACCACCGTGGTCCCGTCGTCGAAGACGACCTCGTAGCACGGGCGGTCGGCCATGACGTCGGTGGCCGCGACCACGCGCGTGGGCGTGCCGTCCGCGGCGACGAGCTCGTCCCCGACCGCGACCTCCCCCATCGTCGTCCACCCGCTCGGCGTGGGCAGCGGCGTGTCCAGGGCGAGTGCCTTGCCGATCGCCGGCCGCGCCGCGATGACGACCATCTGGCCGGCGTGCAGGCCGTTCGTCAGCTGGTCGAGGTCGGCGAAACCGGTGGGGACGCCGACCATGCCCTCGCCGCGGTGGCTCGAGGCCTCGATCTCGTCGATCGTGCCCTCGATGATGTCGGCGATGGGGAGGTAGTCCTCGCTGCTGCGCCGCTCGGTGACCTGGTACACCTCCGCCTGCGCCGAGTCGACGATGGCGTCGACGTCCCCGCCGCCCGAGGCGTACCCGAGCTGGACGATGCGCGTGCCGGCCTCGACGAGACGGCGCAGGACGGCCCGCTCACGGACGATCTCCGCGTAGTAGCCCGCGTTCGCGGCCGTCGGGACCGAGGCGATGAGCGTGTGCAGGTAGGCCGCGCCACCGACCCGGGCGAGGTCGCCCCGGCGGTTGAGCTCGGCGGCGACGGTGACGGCGTCGGCCGGCTCCCCGCGGCCGTACAGGTCGGTGACGGCGTCGAAGACGCTCTCGTGGTTGGGCCGGTAGAAGTCCGTGCCGCGCAGCACCTCGACGACGTCGGCGATGGCGTCCTTGCTGAGCATCATGCCGCCGAGGACGCTCTGCTCCGCCGCGACGTCCTGGGGCGGGGTGCGCCCGAGGTCCTCCGACGGCGGTCCCGACGTCTCGTACCGGTCGACCTCCGCGAGGCTCACGCAGCCACCTGACCCTCCGTCGTCGACCCGCGACGCCCCGCGCAGGAGCACCGTCGCGGGGGCGTCCGTCCCCGCGCCCGCGGACGCTAGGGGCGGGCACCGACATCGGTCGAACCGCGCACGCACAGGGGCTGTGCACAGCGTTGTGCACGGCTGTGGACGACGACGGCGCGCCGTCCACACCCCGTGGACAGACCTGGGGACGAAGCGCCGGGACCGCCCCGGCGTCGGGTCGCTGACCTGCTGCGACGTCGTGCACCGGGTGTGGACGGACATCCGACGAGGAGGTGTCCGAGGCGCGGACAGCGGGTGTCCGTCGGGGGGCCGACCGCGCCGGTGGCGGCGCTCGTGACGCGTTGCTGACCGGCTCCCGGCGCGATCGCCCCCGGCCGTCGTCCCCACCCGCTCCCGCCTGCGGGCACGGCGACGGCCGTGCGGCCCCACCGGAGGTGCCGCCGGCGCCCGCTGCCGGGTCGTCCCCTCCACCCGGCCCCGCCGTGACTGCGCCCCGGCGCCGCCGCGGGGGCCGGTGCGAGGATCCCGGGCGTGCCGTCCCTGCCCTCCCGCCTGCGACCGCGGCCGCTGGACCGGGAGGTGGCGCGGCTGGCGCTGCCCGCCTTCGCCGCCCTCGTCGCCGAGCCGCTCTTCCTGCTCGTCGACTCCGCCGTCGTCGGGTCCCTGGGGGTCGTGCCGCTGGCGGGGCTGGGGATCGCCGGCACCGTCCTGACCACCGCCGTCGGCGTCTTCGTCTTCCTCGCCTACGCCACGACGGCGGCCGTCGCGCGACGGCTCGGCGCCGACGACCTGCCCTCGGCGCTGCGCCAGGGCGTCGACGGGATGTGGCTGGCCCTCGGGCTGGGGGTCGTCACGGCGGCCGCGGCCTGGCCCGCCGCGCGGTCCCTCGCCCTCGCCCTGGGGGCGGGCGCGGAGGTGGCCGACGCCGCGACCGCCTACCTGCGGGCGTCGCTGCCGGGGCTGCCCGCCATGCTCGTCGTGCTGGCCGCGACAGGGGTGCTGCGGGGGCTGCAGGACACGCGGACGCCGCTCGTGGTCGCCGTCACCGGGGCGCTGGCCAACGTGCCGCTCAACCTCGTCCTCGTCCTGGGGCTCGGACCCGTGCCGGCCCTCGGCATCGCCGGGAGCGGGCTCGGGACGTCGATCGCGCAGCTGGGGATGGCCGCCGCCCTCGTCGTCGTCGTCGCGCGCGGGGCGCGCCGCCACGGCGTCACGCTGGGACCCGCCGGCGCGGGCGTCCTCCGGTCCGGCCGCGACGGCCTGCCCCTGCTCGTGCGGACCCTGACGCTGCGGGCCTCGATCCTGCTCACGACCGCGGCCGCGGCCCGCTCGGGGGACACGGCGCTGGCGGCCCACCAGGTCGTCGTGACGATCTGGTCCGCGCTGGCGCTCGGGCTGGACGCGCTCGCCATCGCCGGGCAGGCGTTGACCGGGCGGACCCTCGGGGCGGGGGACGTCCCGGGCACGCACGACGTCCTGCGCCGGCTCCTGCAGTGGGGCGCCGTCGTCGGCGTGCTGAGCGGCCTGGTCGTCCTGGCGGGCCGGACGCTCGTCGCGCCCGTGTTCTCCCCGGACGACGGCGTGCGCACCGCCATCGCCGCCGCGCTCGTCGTCGTCGCGCTGGCTCAGCCGCTGGCCGCCTACGTGTTCGTGCTCGACGGCGTGCTCATCGGCGCGGGCGACGGGCGCTACCTCGCCGTCGCCGGGCTCGTCGGGCTCGCCGTGTACGCGCCGCTCGTCGTCGCCGTCACGACCTGGGGGCCGACCGGCACCGCCGGGCTCGTGTGGCTGTGGGGCGCCTTCGCCGGCGGCCTCATGGCCGTGCGCGCCCTGACGCTCGGGCTGCGCGCCCGGCGCGACGCCTGGGCCGTCGTCGGCGCCGTGCGCTGAGCACGGCCCGCACGGGCGCCGCCGCACGCCGTCGACGTGCGCAGGACCCGTGCGCCCACGACACGACGTCGTCGAAGTGCGCCAGAACCCGCCCCCAGACCGCACGAAGTCGTCGAAGTGCGCCAAAACCCGCCCCCAGACCGCACGAAGTCGTCGACGTGCGAAGAACCCCACCCCCAGACCGCACAAAGTCGTCGAAGTGCGCCGAAACCCGTCCCCGGACCGCACTAAGTCGTCGAAGTGCGCCACAACCCGCCCCCAGACCGCACAAAGTCGTCGAAGTGCGCCAAAAGCCGGGCGGGACGCGCGACGGCCCCCTCGCCACGTGGGCGAGGGGGCCGTCGGTGCACCGGGCGGGCCGGTGCGGGGGGACGAGCGCGTCAGGCCGAGGGGACGACCTCGACGTCGACGCTGGCCTGGACCTCCGGGTGGAGCCGGACGGTCACCGTGTAGCGGCCGAGGGCCTTGATCGGCTGGCCGATCTCGACCTTGCGGCGGTCGACGTCCTTGCCGGTGGCCGCCTTGACGGCCTCCGCGACGTCGTGCGGCGTGACGGCGCCGAACAGGCGCCCGCCGCGGCCGGCCACGGCCGTCAGGCTGACGGGGTTCTCCTGCAGCGAGGCGCGGACGCTCTGCGCCTCCTCGACGGAGGCGATCTCGCGGATGCGACGCGCCCGCTGGATGTCGTCGACCTGCTTCTGGCCGCCCTTGGTCCACGGCGTCGCGAGGCCGCGGGGCAGGAGGTAGTTGCGGCCGTAGCCGTCCTTGACCTCCACGACCTCGCCGGGCGCACCGAGGCCGGTGACCTCCTGGGTCATGATGAGCTTCATCGTCGTTGCCCCTCTCAGCGGGCGGAGCTGCTGTAGGGCAGCAGCGCCATCTCGCGGGCGTTCTTGACCGCCTTGGCCACCTGGCGCTGCTGCTGGACGGAGACGCCCGTCACCCGCCGGGCACGGATCTTGCCCCGGTCGGAGATGAACTTCCGCAGCAGGGCGGTGTCCTTGTAGTCGACGTAGCCGATCTTCGCCGCCTTGAGCGGGTTCGACTTCTTCTTGGGCTTGCGCAGGACTGGCTTGGCCATCGTGGAGCTCCTTCGGAGCCCGGGTCCTGCCGAGGACCCGGGATGGGTGGTGAGGGGTGCTGGTGGGTGCGGTGGCGCACGCAGGTGCGCCGCCGCGGTCGGCCCCGCCGGTCCGCTCGGGACCGTCGGGTGCCGCTCGGGTCAGAAGGGCGGCTCGTCGCTCTGGCCGCCGCCCCAGCCGCCGCCGGACTGCTGCTGCTGGCCGCCGCCACCGCCGCCGGACGACGGGCCCGTGGCCCAGGGGTCGTCCTGCCCGTAGCCGCCGGAGGACTGCTGGCCGCCGCCCTGCTGCTGGCCGCCGCCGTAGCCGCCGCCACCGCCCTGCTGGCCGCCACCGCCACCACCACCGAAGCCGCCGCCACCGCCGCGCTGGGTGCGCTGGGCCTTGGCCGTCGCGTAGCGCAGCGACGGGCCGACCTCGTCGGCCTGGAGCTCGTTGACGGTGCGGTTCTCGCCCTCCTTGGTCTGGAACGACCGGGAGACGAGACGACCGGTGACGATGACGCGGTTGCCCTTGCCGAGCGACTCGGCGACGTTCTCGGCCGCCTCGCGCCAGATCGAGCAGCGCATGAACAGCGTCTCGCCGTCCTTCCACTCGTTGCTCTGGCGGTCGAACTGCCGGGGCGTGGAGGCGACGGTGAAGTTGGCCACGGCCGCCCCCGACGGGGTGAAGCGCAGCTCGGGATCGGCGGTCAGGTTGCCGACCAGGGTGATGACGGTCTCGCCTGCCATGGCTCCTCCTCGCGGGGTGGACGGTGCTCGCTCGTCGGCTCGGCCGCCCGGGGGCGACCGGGCGCTCGCGGCCTGGGACGCCGGACGCTAGGGCCGGGGCACGACGGCGCGCAGCCGTCCTCCACAGCCCCGGCGTGACGACGGCCGGGCCGACGGGCTCAGTGCAGCTCGGGCCGGACGAGCTTGGTCCGCAGGACCGACTCGTTGAGCGTGAGCTGGCGGTCGAGCTCCTTGGCGACGGCGGGCTCCGCCTTCATGTCGACGACGGCGTAGATGCCCTCGGTCTTCTTGCGGATCTCGTAGGCGAGCCGGCGCTTGCCCCAGATGTCGACCTTGTCGATCGAGCCACCGCCGCGGCGGACGACGTCGAGGAACTTGTCGAGCGACGGGGCGACGGTGCGCTCCTCGAGCTCGGAGTCGAGGATGATCATCATCTCGTAGTGACGCATGGGAGTACCCACCTCCTCTGGTCTCAGGCGGCCACGGTCTCTCCGTGGCAGGAGGGTGTCAGCGTCACGGCCCCGGTCCGCCGGGCCGGAGGCACGGACGGACGAGGGGCCGATCGCCGACCAGGGTAGTGGACGCCCGCGCCCCGCCCGACCCCTCGACCGCCCGACCCCTCGACCGCCCGACCCCTCGACCGCCGGCGCCGGCCGCCGTCAGCCCGGCGCCGGCCCCGGGACGGCGGGGGTGCGCCGTCCCCGGGGCAGCGCGGGGTCGTCGGTCCCGAGGAGCGGGTCGCTGCGCGGGGCGCGGACGACGTCGCACCCCGGGTCCGTCGTCACCTCGACGGCACGGGCGGCCAGCACGAGCAGGGCGCCGAGCCGCAGGAGCACCAGGACCGCGTAGGCCCACGGGGGCAGGCCGCGGTCGTGGACCTGGAGGCCGTAGAGGTACAACCACGTGCCCGTCGCGGCCGCCGCCTCCACGGCGCCCCACGCGAGCAGCAGCCGCCACCCCGGCACGGCGAGGACGGCGAGGGGCAGCACGAGGACGGCCGCCTGCGGCGGCAGCGCCGGGGAGGTGACGAGCGCGGCGACGAGCAGGAGCAGCGCGACGACGGGCACCCGCGGCGCCCGCGGCGCCCGCAGCACCAGGACGACGACGGCGAGGACGAGGACGACCAGCAGCAGGAGTGAGACCACCGTGGTGGTGGTGCGCGAGGGCTCGGCGCCGAGGAGGCCGGCCACCAGCCAGACCGACCCGTAGCCGGGGCCGGCGAGGACCCGCGTCGTCACGGCGTCCACCCACGTCCCGGGGTTCTCGAGGAGGACCGGCAGCCCGCCGAGGACCCAGACGACCACCGCGGCGACCGCCGTCCGCAGCTCGGGGTCGAGGGCGCGGGCCGGGGGCTCCTGCTCGCCGTCGAGGTCGTCCCCCGGGCCCGCGGCCGCCGACGGCTGCGGGCCCGCGGCGCGCTCGGCCGCCTCGTCGCGGCGCCGGCGCGCGCGGACGAGCAGCAGGGCACCGCCCGTGGCGAGGCCCAGGACGGGGGCGAGGAGCGCCGCCAGGCCGACGAGGACGCCGGCGCCCAGGGCCCGGCCCCGGGCCGAGGCCCACAGCCCGGCGACGGCCAGCGCCGCGGGGACGAGCGGGACCCCCACGAGGGCGCAGACGAGGACGACGGGCGAGGCCCCCACGAGGACGGCGTCCCAGGGCCGCCGGCCGCTCAGGGCGACGACCGCGGCGACGAGGACGACGAGCGCGGCGGCGCCGAGCACCACCGTCGCGTCGAAGACGTCACGGCCCCCCGTCGCGGCCCCCCGGTCCACGCCGACGAGCCGGCCGAGTCCCCACAGCAGCCACCCGGTGCCGAAGGGGACCTCGAGGAAGTCGGTACCGCCCCGCCGCTGCAGGTAGGGCACGACGGCGTCCAGGTAGCGGCTCGAGAAGAGCGTCGGCACGTCGCTGTAGCAGGCGTGCACGTACTGGCCGGGCGTCGCCCACAGCGTCTCCCGGCAGTGCTGGCGCAGGAGCACGCCGACCGCCAGGACGACGAGCCCGAGCCCGGAGCCGACGGCGAGGGCGCTGCGCAGCGGGTGCCGGCGGGTGCGGACGCGGCGGCCCGCGGGGCCCCCGACCACGGGGGACGCCGAGCGCGCCAGCGGGTCCTCGTGCGTCGGGAGGACGACGACGGCCCCCTCGACCTCGCCGGCCCCGGGGGCGCCCGCACCGGTCGGGCGGGAGGCCGCCTCGTCGCCGGGCCGCACGGACGTGCTCACCCGCGCGAGTGTGCCAGCCGCACCTGCCGGTCGGTGGCTCCCCGAGGCCCTCAGCCGTCGGTGGAGGTCCCCGGCTCGACCGGCGGCTGCCCGGGCTCGGGGCGCACCGGCTCACCGAGGGCGCGGGACGTCGACGTCGGCCGCGGCCCCGGCTCCGTCGTCGGCCCGGAGGTCTCCGGCGGGACGGTCGGCTCCGGCTCCGGGTCCGGGTCCGGGTCCGGGTCCGCGGTCCGCGTCGGGGCGACGGGCTCCCCGGTGGCCTCCGGCGTCGGCTCCGGCTCCGGCTCCGCGGTCACCTCGGGCTCCTGGGTGGGCTCCGGGTCCGCCGTCGGCTCGGGCGCGCGCGTCGGCCCCGGGTCCCGCTGCACCACCGCCGGTGCGTCGTCGTCCTGGTCGCCCTCGTCCGAGGAGGAGCGGGAGGAGCGGCTCGGGCCGGCGTCGTCGTCCTCGTCGTCACGGGAGGAGGACGACGTGGAGGAGGGCAGCCCCCGGGTGCCGACGTCGGCGCGCTCGGGGAAGTCCTCGACGGGCATGCCGTCGGTGGCGACCTCCATGTACTCCTGCCAGATCCGCGTCGGGTAGGAGCTGCCCGTGACGACGCCGGTGCTGCCGTCGTCCCATCGGTCCATGCCCCCCTCGCTGTCGGGCTTGGTCGTGAAGACCGACACGACGGTGGCGAGCTGCGGGGTGTACCCCGCGAACCAGGCCGAGCGCGCGCTCTCCGAGGTGCCTGTCTTGCCCGCGGCCGGCCGGTCGAGGTCGATCGTCCGGCTCACCGACCCGTCCTCGACGACCTGCTCCAGGGCGTAGGTCGTGTCCGCCATGACGTCCTCGGCGAAGACCCGCTCGCCGTCGGTCTGGCCGCGGTACTCCAGCTCGCCGTCCTGGGTCACCTCGGCGACGACGTGCGGGGTGGTCCGCACGCCCTGCGCCGCGAAGGTCGAGTAGGCGCGCGCCATGTCGAGGACGTGCGGCGACGCCGTGCCGAGCACGTTGCCGGCGTTGTCGCCGAGCCCGACGGTGTCCTCCGGGAGACCGGCGCGGATCGCGACGTCCTGGGTCCTGTCGGGGCCGACGGCCAGGTTGAGCGGGACGTAGACCGTGTTGGTCGACGTCGTCGTCGCCTCGACGAGGTTCTGGTAGCCCTCGTCCTCGTCGTCGAAGTTGTTGACCTCTTTGGGCGTGACGCCGTCGCTGGTGTACCCGTCGAAGTACTGGCCGCTGCGGCCGTCCAGGCGGGTCCGCAGCGACACGCCGTCCTCGAGCGCCGCGACCAGGGTGAAGGGCTTGAAGATCGAGCCCGCCTGCATCGTGTCGAAGGTGGCGGCGTTCGCCTGACGCTCGAGGTAGTCGGCGCCGCCGTACATCGCGCGGACCGCGCCGTCCGCCGGGTCGATCGACACCAGGCCGGCGAGGACGTCGTCCGGCCGGTCCTCCGACGGGAACGCGTCCTCGTCGTCCATCGCGTCGACCGCCGCCTGCTGCATCCCCGCGTCGAAGGTGGTCGTGATGGACAGGCCGCCGGCGTCGAGCTCGTCCTCGGTGAAGCCGCCGCGGCTCGTCAGCTCGTCGCGGACGGCCTGGAGGAGGTAGCCGGTCGGGCCGGCGTAGGTCTGCTCCTCCTGGGGCTCGATCGTCTCGGGGAAGGCGAGCGCGTCGCGCTCGGCCTGGGTGAGGGCCCCGGTGGCGACCATCCCGTCGACGACGTAGTCCCAGCGGTCCTGCGCGGCGGCGGCGTCGACGGCCGGGTCGTAGGCCGACGGCGAGGGGACGATCCCGGCCAGTAGCGCCGCCTGCGCGGTGTCGAGCTCGCCGACGTCGACGCCGAAGTAGGCCTGCGCCGCCTCCTGCACGCCGTAGGCGCCGCGGCCGTAGTAGATGGTGTTGAGGTAGTCCGTCAGGATCTGGTCCTTGTCCAGCTCCTGGTCGACCTTCAGCGCGATGAAGGCCTCGCGCACCTTGCGCTCCAGCGACCGCGTGTCGTCGCCCGTGTAGTAGTTCTTCACGTACTGCTGGGTGATCGTCGAGCCGCCCTGCGTGGCGTTGCCGGTCACGTTGCTCACGAAGGCACGGACGATGCCGCTCGGCGAGACGCCGCGGTTCTCGTAGAAGCTGCGGTCCTCGGCGGCGATGATCGCCTCACGCATGACGTCGGGGATGTCGGCGCGGTCCACCGGCGTCCGGTTGACCTCGGCGAAGGTCCCGAGCGGCGTCGTGCCGTCCGCGTAGTAGACCGTCGTCGTCGCGGCCTGGCCGAGCGCGGTGGGCTCCGGGACGTCCGTCGTCGCGTAGCCGACGGCGAAGGCGGCCCCGCCGAGCACGACCCCGCCGACGACGACCCCGCCGACGACGAGCAGGGCCACGCGGCCTCGGCTGCGACGACGTCGCGCCGGCGCACGGCGGGTCGACCTGCTGGGGGGTGTCGGGCGAGAACCTGCTGCCACTGCGTCCGTCCCTCGGCCTTCTCCGCGCCCGGCGGGGGCCGCGGTGTCGTGTCGTGGTGCGCGCGGGTCCCGCGCGGGGCGACCCGGTCGGCTCACCCGTCCGGCTCATCGGCGACGCCCGTCCCGTCCTGAGGTCAGGACCCGGCCGGACCGGGGACCTCGGGGGCGAGCGGGACGAACCGCCTCACTACCAGGCCGGGGGGCTGCCCGGCCAGGAGGCGCGCCGTGGGTGACCCTGCCCGATCGGGCTGAGCGGGACCTGACAGCGGGCGCCGGGGGGAGAACGCCCCGTCCCCCCGGCCTGTTCCGCGCACCTCGGGCCGCCCGGACCGCTCCGCCCGCCGCCCGCCGCCCGCCGCGCGCCGCGCACGCGAGGATGCACCGGTGGGACCGGTCAGCTCCGCCGCCGCCCCGGCGGGCTCGCAGGGGCTGCGCGGGCTCCCCCGCCTCCTGCGCGGGGCAGACCTGCGGCGGCTGCTCGTCGTGCGCCTGCTCTCGCAGTCGGGGGACGGGGCGTTCCAGCTCGGGCTGGCCGGGCTGCTGCTCTTCTCGCCCGAGCGGGCGCCGACGCCGCTCGCCGTCGTGGGGCTGCTCGCGCTGGTGCTGCTGCCGTACACGCTGGTCGGCCCGCTCGTCGGCACCCTCCTCGACCGGTGGCGGCGGCGCTCCGTGCTCGTCGGCGCCGGGGCGCTGCGGGCGGCCGCCGTCCTCGGCACGGCGCTGCTCGTCGGCTCGGGTGCGGCGGCCCCGGGCTCGGCCGGGGAGGTGCTCCTGGTGCCCGCCGTGCTGGTGGTGCTCTCGGTCAACCGGCTCGTGCTCGCCGCCCTCGGCGCGGGCCTGCCCGCCGTCGTCGCCGGGCGTGACCTCGTCCTCGCCTCGTCGGTCGTCCCGACCGTCGGGACCCTCGCGCTGGCCCTCGGCGCCGGCGTCGGGACCGGTCTCCGGCTCGTCGTCGGCGCCGGCCCGACCGCGCAGGGGGCGACCGACGCCCTGGTGCTCGCGCTGGCGGCGGCGCTCGTCGGGGCGTCCTGCCTGGCGGCGCTGCGGCTCCCCCCCGACGCGCTGGGCGGCGGCCGGACCGACGCCGCCACGCGAGGAGCCGCAGGGCCGCACCGGGCCGGGCGGCGGGCCGTCGAGGCCGTCCGCGAGCTGCGGGACGGGCTGCGGCACCTGGCCGCCCGTCCCGCCGCGGCGCGCGCCGTGGCCGCGCTGGGGGCCTCGCGGGTGGCCTACGGGGTGCTCGTCGTGCTCGTCGTCGTGCTGACGCGCACCCGTCTCGCCCCCCTCGACGACCCCGACGCCGCGCTCGCCCTCACGGGGCTCGTGCTCGGCGCCGTCTCCGTCGGCGTGGCCGTCGCGGTGGCCACGACGCCCAGCGGTGCCGCCCGTGCCGGCGCCCGGCGCTGGGGGACGGGGTGCCTGGTGCTCGCCGCCTCGGCCGCCGCCGCGCTGCCCGTGGCGCTGCCCGTCGGCCCCGCCGCCGTCGCCGCCCTCGTGGTCGGCGGCGCGCTCCTGGGCGCGGGCGGCCAGGGCCTGAAGATCTGCGTCGACGCCGTCGTCCTGCGGTCCGTCGGAGGGGCCCACCGCGGCCGCGTCGTCGCCGTCCACGACGCCGTCTTCAACGGCTCGTTCGTCCTCGGGGCGCTCGCCGCGGCGGGCGTCCTGCCGGCCGGACCGTCCGACGCCGCCGTCGCGGCGCTGCTCCTGCCGCTCGCCGCCGTCCTGCTGGCCGCCGCGCTGCTGCTGGTGCGCTCCCCCGACGTGACGTAGCCGCCGGCGGCTCAGCCCTGCGGCTCCTGCGGCCGCTCGGGCTGCCGTGCCCACCACGCCAGGAGCTCGGCGCGGGCGGCGTCCTCGCCCAGCGGGCCGTGGTCCAGGCGCAGCTCCAGCAGGTGCCGGTAGGCGCGGCCGACGACGGGCCCGGGGCCGACGGCGAGCGTGGCCATGATCTGCCCGCCGTCGAGGTCGGGACGCACCGACGCCAGCTCCTCGGCCTGCTGCAGCTCGGTGATCCGCTGCTCGAGCGAGTCGTAGGCGGCGGCGAGGCGGGAGGCCTTGCGCTGGTTGCGGGTGGTCGAGTCCGAGCGGGTCAGCCGGTGCAGCCGGGGCAGCAGCGGACCGGCGTCCGTGACGTAGCGGCGCACCGCCGAGTCGGTCCACTCCCCGCCGGCGTAGCCGTGGAAGCGCAGGTGCAGCTCGACGAGGCGGGCCACCTGCTTCGTCGTCGCCGCGTCGAAGCGCAGCGCCTTCATCCGCCGCGCCGTCATCTTGGCGCCGACGACCTCGTGGTGGTGGAAGCTCACGCCACCGCCGGCCTCGAAGCGCCGCGTCGCGGGCTTGCCGACGTCGTGCAGGAGCGCCGCGAGGCGCAGGACGAGGTCGGGGCCGGGCACGCGGCCGTCGTCGCCCCCTCCGTCGGCGCCGGGCGGGTCCTCCAGGGCGATGGCCTGCTCGAGCACGGTGAGCGTGTGCTCGTAGACGTCCTTGTGCCGGTGGTGCTCGTCGATCTCCAGCTGCAGCGCCGGCAGCTCGGGCAGCACGTGCTCGGCGATCCCCGTGCCGACCAGCAGCTCCAGGCCGGCCCGCGGGTGGACGCCCAGCAGCAGCTTCTCCAGCTCCGTGCGCACCCGCTCCGCCGACACGATGGTGATGCGGTCCGCCATCGCGGTCATCGCCTCGACCACGGCCGGCGCCACCCGCAGCCCGAGCGTCGACGCGAACCTGGCGGCCCGCATCATCCGCAGCGGGTCGTCGGCGAAGGACTCCTCCGGCGAGCGCGGCGTGTGCAGCACCCGGTGGGCGAGGTCGCGCAGCCCGCCGCACGGGTCGACGAAGGCGCCGTCGGGCAGCCGGACCGCCATCGCGTTGACCGTGAAGTCCCGGCGGACGAGGTCGTCCTCGAGCGACTCGCCGAACTCGACGACGGGCTTCCGGCTGGCCCGGTCGTACAGGTCGCTGCGGTAGGTGGTCACCTCGACGACGACGTCGCCCCGGCGGGCGCCCACCGTCCCGAAGGCCGCGCCCACGTCCCAGGAGGCGTCGCCCCACGCCCGCAGCAGCCGCTCGGTCTCGGCCGGGCGGGCGCTGGTGGTCAGGTCCAGGTCGACGTCGGCCGGGCCGGACAGGCGACCGAGGACGGCGTCCCGGACGGGTCCGCCGACGAGCGCCAGCTCGTGGCCCGCGCGCGCGAAGACCTCGCCCAGCTCGAGCGCCGCGGGCGCGAAGTCGAGCAGCGCCTCCACCGCGCTCTCCCGGGCGGCCAGCACGGCGGCCGCGACGCCGCCCGGGTCGCCGGAGGACGGGACGGCCGGCGTGGGGGCGGCCGGCGTGGGGACGGGCGAGGACGACGGCACCGCACGAGGGTGCCAGAGCGGGCCACGGGCGAGCCCGCCCGAGGACGGAGGTGGCTGTCCACAGCCGGGGAGCGGACCTGGGCCGCGGGCGTCCCGCCACCTAGACTCCCGGCACCGACCTCGACCCAGGGAGCAGCGCCATGGGACAGGCAGCGCACGACCCCCGTCCGCAGGGGCAGGTCGCCCACGAGCGCGCCCAGAACGAGGTCTCGGACGTCCTCCTGAACCTCGAGCACACCATCTCCCGGGCGAAGAAGGCGGCGCGGAGGCTCGGCGAGTCGCCCGAGGAGCACAACGCCAAGCTGGCGCTGGCGGAGGCGCGGGTCGCGCTCGAGGCCACGCGGTCCCGACTCCAGAAGGACGCCTACTTCGCGGGCGACGAGCTGCGGCTCGTCTGAACCGCCATGCGGAGCGGTGAGGAGATCCAGGCGGCGCTCGCGGGCTTCGCGTCGAGGTGGGCGGAGTACACGGGCGGGGAGCGCGCCGAGGCGCAGACCTTCCTCAACGAGCTCTTCGCCTGCTACGGGTCCGACCGGGGCGCCGTCGGTGCACGCTTCGAGGACTTCAACGCCTCCGCCGGCTTCATGGACCTGCACTGGCCGGGTGAGTGCATCGTCGAGATGAAGGCGCCCGCCAAGGCCGTGTCCTCCGCCCGCGAGCAGGTCAAGCACTACTGGGAGGAGTCCGCCGACGAGGAGAGGGGCACCCCCGCCGCCCGCTGGGTCGTCCTGTGCAACTTCGCCGGGTTCGAGATCTGGGAACCGGGCCGGTTCCCGAAGTCCCCCCGCGCCACCTTCACCCTCGCCGAGCTGCCGCAGCGCTACGAGGCGCTGATGTTCCTCGCCGGCCCCGCCCTCGTCCCCAGCTTCCTCGAGCACCACAAGGAGCTCACCGCCGCGGCGGCCAGCACCGTGGCGGCGCTCTACGAGTCGCTGGTGGACCGGTCCGCAGCACCGCTCGACGAGATCCAGCGCTTCACCCTGCAGACGGTCTGGACCCTCTTCGCCGAGGACCTCGGCCTGCTGACCGGCTCACCGCTGCAGCGCACCGTCGAACGCCTGCGCCAGGACCCGACGCGCAGCCCGGCGGCGGAGATCGGCTTCCTCTTCCGCGTGCTCAACCAGAAGACCAACCACAACCGCAAGGACCTGCTCGCCGGGACCCGCTACGTCAACGGCGACCTGTTCCGGGACCCGGCCGAGGTCGACCTGGGCCGGGAGGAGCTCGACCTGCTGGCCGAGGCCGCCGAACGGGACTGGAGCCGCGTCGACCCGACCATCTTCGGCTCCCTCATGGAGGGCCTGCTCGGCCACGACCGCCGCTGGGAGCTCGGGGCGCACTACACGCACGAGGCGGACATCCTCAAGATCGTCGGCCCCACGGTGGTCCACCCGTGGCAGGCGCGCATCGACGCGGCGCGGACGCCCGCCGAGGCGCTGCGGCTGCTGGAGGAGCTGGCCCGCTACGTCGTGCTGGACCCGGCCTGCGGGTGCGGCAACTTCCTCTACGTCGCCTACCGCGAGCTGCGGGCCCTCGAGCACCAGCTGAAGGAGCGCATCACCGACCTGGCCGCGAGCACCGGGCAACCGCTGCCACCCGGACCGTGGCCCTACGTGCCGCTCAGCAACCTGCGGGGCATCGACGTCGAGCCCGTCGCCGTGCTCATCGCCCGGGTGACCCTCTGGATGGGGCACCGGCAGATGATCGACCGCTACGGGGAGGCGGAGAACCCGCTCCCGCTCGTCAGCCTCGCCGGCATCGCCGTCGCGGACGCCGTCTTCGCCCCCTGGCCCGAGTGCGACGTCGTCATCGGCAACCCGCCCTTCATCGGGGACCGGCTGATCCGCCGCGCGCTCGGCGACGCCTACGTCGAGCGGCTGAGGGGCGCGTTCGACGTGGGCGTCGTCGACTACTGCGCCTACTGGTTCCGCCGTACCCACGAGCACCTGCGCCCGGGGCAGCGCGCCGGGCTCGTCTCGACGAACACGCTGCGGGAGAACAAGCACCGACTGGCGTCGCTCGACCACCTCGTCCGCACCGGAGGGGTCATCACCGACGCCGTCTCCTCCCAGCGCTGGCCCGGCGAGGCGAAGGTCCACGTCTCCATCACGAACTGGGTCAAGGACCCGGCGAGTCCGGTGACGTCCTTCACGCTCGACGGCGCCCCCGTCGACGGCATCACCCCGCAGCTCCGCGAAGGCGTCCTCCGTGACGAACCGGTCCGGCTCGCGCCGAACAAGGGCGTCTGCTTCATCGGCTGCCAGCCCACCGGGCGTGGCTTCGTCCTCGACGACGACGCGACGGCCTCGCTCGTCGCCGCGGGAGACGGCGACGTCGTCCGCCGTTACCTGACCACCGACGACATCACCGACAGCGTGGGCGCCGGGCCGCGGAGGTGGATCATCGACTTCGGGACGCTCACGCTCGAGGAGGCCCTGCGCTACCCGAGGGCGCTCGCGGTCGTGCGGCGGGCCGTACGGCCGGAGCGCGAGGGGCGACCGGAGCTGATGCGCCAGTGGTGGCAGTTCTGGCGGCCTCGACCGCGGATGCGGGCGGCCGTCGCCGGCCTGGACCGGTACATCGCCTGCACGCTCACCGGCAAGCGACTGCTCATGGTCTGGGCCGATGCCTCCTGGTGCCCCAGCAACCTCGTGGGTGTCGTCGCCCGGGACGACGACTACGCCATGGCTGTCCTGGCCTCTGGCGTGCACCGCGCCTGGGCGTGGGCACGGTCCTCGACCTTCGAGACGAGGCTGCGCTACACGCCGTCCACCGCCTTCGAGACGTTCCCCTGGCCCACCCCCGACGCGGCGGGCCGCGACGCCGTCGCGGCGGCCGGGCGCGCACTCGTGGAGCGCCGCGACCAGCTGGCGCGGGAGGCGGGCATCGGGCTGACCGAGCTCTACAACCGCGTCGACGACGGCGCCTACACAGGTCTTCGGGACCGGCAGCGGGAGCTCGACGTCGCCGTGGTCGCGGCCTACGGCTGGCCCGCGGCCGTCGCCGGGGACGACCGTGAGGTGGTGCACCGCCTCTGGCAGCGCAACGCCCAGTGCTCTCTGGCCGACCAGGTCGCCCCGGCCTGACCCGCCCGGGGACGGCCGCCGCGCTGGAGCACGCTCACGAGGCGCCGGTGGGCGAGGTCCCAGGTCGGTCACGACTCCCGCCGGCGGCCGGTCGTGGGCCGGGGAGGCGAGCGGCCCGTCGTTACAGTGCTGGCATGCCCGTCCCGCCCGGCCGCCCGCTGCCGCGGGCGCGCACCCCGCGCGAGGAGGAGACCTCCGTGGGCGACGGCGGGGAGGTCGGCCCGGGGGTCGGCCCGGAGGTCGCGGCGACCGCCCGCCGCAGCGCCCGGGCCCACGGCCGGCCGGCGCGTGACGACGGGGGCCGGCGCCCCGGCCCCCGGGGCCGCGGCACCCGCACGGCCGGGCGGACGACGGTGGAGGAGACCTCCGCAGGGGGCCTGGTCGTCCGCGACGGCGGCGGCGTGCCCGAGGTGGCGCTGATCGCCCGGGTCAACCGCGCGGGTCGCCTCGAGTGGTGCCTGCCCAAGGGGCACCTCGAGGGCGAGGAGACGCCCGTCGAGGCGGCGGTGCGCGAGATCGCCGAGGAGACCGGCATCGTCGGCGACCCGGTCCGCCCCCTGGGGACCATCGACTACTGGTTCACCGCCGAGGGCCGCCGGATCCACAAGACGGTGCACCACTTCCTCCTGCGGGCGACCGGCGGCCGGCTCGGGGTCGAGGGCGACCCGGACGCCGAGGCCGTCGACGCCGCCTGGGTGCCCGCCCCCGAGCTGCAGGGACGCCTGGCCTTCCCGAACGAGCGCCGCATCGCCCGTGCGGCCGGGGACCTGCTCGGCGACGGTGGCTGAGCGGGCGCGCCGCCGCGCCGCCGCCCTCGCCCTGGCCGTGGGCGCCCCGCTGCTGCTGGCCGCCGCTGCGCCCACCGGCTCCCCCACGTCCCCGCCCGCGGGGACGACCGGGGACGCGACCGGGTCCGTCGCCACCGCCGCGCCGACCACCGACCCGGCCCCCGAGGACGCCGCCGACGCCGTCTCCGTGGAGATCACCGACCTGGCCGCGCAGCCGCTGACCCCCGACGACGCCCTCTCCGTCGGAGCCGTCGTCGTCAACGGCACGGACGCCCCGGCCGCCTCCCTCACCGTCGAGCTCCGCGTGCGCCGCGAGGCGCTGGGCAGCCGGGACGCGGTCGCCTCCTGGGCCACGGCGCCCGCGGGCGCCGCCGCCGGCACCGTCGTCCTGGGGGTGCCGCTGCTCGAGCCGCTGCCGCCGGGCACGCAGCGACCGGTCCGCCTGTCGCTGCCGGCGGACGACCTCGGGCTGGCGCCGGACGCGCAGGAGTGGGGGCCCCGGGGGGTCGCGGTCGACGTCGTGGACGCCGACGGCGACCGCCTGGACGCCGCCCGCGGGCTCGTCGTCTGGACGCCGGGCGCCGTGGACGTCGACCCGCTGCCCGTCGACGTCGTGGTCCCGCTCACCGGCGCGGCGCCCGACGTGACCTCCGGGCTGGTGCCCGACGCGACGACGGCCGCGCTCGTCGGCGACACGGGCGACGGCGCGGGCACCGGCACGGGCCGGCTGTCCCGGCTGCTCTCGGTCGCCGAGCACCCGGGGGCGAGCTGGGCGCTCGACCCGCTGCTGCTCGCCTCGTCCGAGCCCGCCGCCGTCTCGTCCGACGCCGCAGGCGGGCCCGACGACACGTCGACGTCCGCCGGCGCCGACCCCACGACGACGCCCGACCCGACGGCGGAGGTGGTGGCCTGGCGCGAGCGCCTGCTCGCGGCGGCACCGGACCACGAGGTCCTCGCGCTGCCGTACGGCGACACCGACCTGCTCTCCGTCGCGGGCGCCGGGACGCCGGAGCTGTGGGAGCAGGCGCTGGCGCAGGCGACGGGGCCGCTGGGGCGTGCGGGTGCGTCGCTGGCCGGCGCCCGCACGGACGTGGTGTGGCCCGCGGACGGCGCCCTGGGGTCCGAGGCCGCGTCCCTGGCCGCCGGCGCGGGGGCGCGGGCGGCGGTCGTCGCCGCCGACGTCCCGGACGAGGTCGAGGGCCAGGTCGCGGACGAGGCGCCGTACGGCACGGCGGTCCCCCTCGGCACCGGCTCGGGGCCGGGGGACGACGGCGCAGCCCTGACGGGTCTCGTCGTGGACGACGAGCTCTCCGACGTCCTGGCCTCGGCGTCCGACCCCGACGAGGCGGCCCTGGTGCCGTCCCGGCTGCTCGCGGAGACCGCCGCGCTGGCGCAGGAGGGGTCGGCCGGCGGGAGGGGCCGCGGCGTCCTCGTCGTGCCGCCGCGGACGTGGGACGTCGGCGTGGACGAGGGCCTCGCGGCGCTCGACGCCCTCACCGGCACCCCGTGGACGACGCCCGCCGGCGTCGACGACCTCGTCGCCGGGGCCGCGGACGCGACGGGCGCGACGGGTGCGACGGGCGCGACGGGGCTGCCGGAGCAGGCGACCGGCGCCCCGCCGCCCGCGCTCGACGGCGAGGTGCTGCGGTCGGTGGTGCGGTCGGCGCAGGAGGTCGAGGCCCTGGCGGCCGTCCTCGTCGACGACGCCCCCGTCGCGGCCACCTGGCGACGGGCGGTGGCCTCCGCGGCGCTCGCGCAGCGGTCCGTGGCCGACTGGCGCGCGCAGGTGGCCGACGCGGTCGCGCGGGCCGACCGGCTCGCCGGCGGGGTCGCGCTCGTGCAGGGCGGGACCGTCACGGTCGTCGGCGCGGAGACCTCGGTGCCCGTCACCGTCGCCAACGACCTGGACCAGGCCGTCGACGTCGTCGTCACGGCGACGTCCGACTCCCCCCGGCTGCGGGTGCGGGGGGACGCCGCGACGACGGTCGGCCCGGGAGCCCGCGCCCAGGTGCTCGTGCCCGTCGAGGCGGTGGCGGGCGGCGACACGGTGCTGCGCCTGGAGCTGGCGTCGCCCGGTGGCGCCCCGCTCGGCGTGGGCACCGAGGTCCCGGTCCAGGTGCGGCTCGACGTCGCCGCCTGGGGCACCACCGGGATCATCGCGCTCGGGGTCCTCGTCCTCCTGCTCGGCCTCGTGCGCACGGTCCGCCGGGCCCGGCGCCGGCCCCCGGGAGCCGGGCCCCGCAGCCCGGACGCGAGCCCGGACGCGAGCCCGGCGGGCGGCGGCTCGGGCGCCGGTGCGTCCTCGCGACCGCCCCCGGACCCGCGCACCAGCACCGGGCACCCCCAGCACCCCGCCGGGACGGCGGGTACCGCCGCCCCCACGGCCCAGGAGACACGATGAGCACCCCCAGCAGCAGCCCCTCGGGCGGCGCGACGAACCCGGCCGGCGGTGCGTCCGGACCTGTGGACGCCGGGCCCGAGCCCGCGGCTGCCGCCCCGGGCGGCGGGGGCGTGCGGTCGCTCGCGCGCTCCAGCACCGTCATGGCCGCCGGCACCCTGGTCAGCCGGGTGCTCGGCCTCGTGCGCTCCGTGGTCCTCGTCACCGCCGTCGGCGCCGTGGGCGTCGGGGCGGACACCTTCGACGTCGCCAACCGGATCCCGAACATCGTCTACCTGCTCATCGCGGGCGGCGTGCTCAACGCCGTCCTCGTGCCGCAGATCGTCCGCGCGTCGCGCGACCCCGACGGCGGCAAGGAGTTCGTCGACCGGCTCGTGACGCTCGTCGTGGCGGGGCTCGCCGTCGTCACGGGCGTGTGCCTCCTCGCGGCGCCGCTGCTGGTGCGTCTGTACGCCGGCGTCTCCTGGGGCGGTCCCGAGCTCCGGCTCGCGACCGCGATCGCGCTGTGGGTGCTCCCGCAGGTCTTCTTCTACGGGCTCTACACCGTGCTCGGCCAGGTGCTCAACGCCCGCGGCAGCTTCGGGCCGTACATGTGGGCGCCCGTCGTCAACAACGTCGTCTCGATCGCCGGCCTCGGCGTCTTCATCGCCCTGTTCGGGCGGGCGGACCCCGAGACGGGCCTCGAGGACCTCGGCAGCGGGCAGATCGCCCTCCTGGCGGGCACGGCCACGCTCGGCGTCGTCACGCAGGCGCTCGTCCTCCTCGTCCCGCTGCGTCGCCTCGGTTTCACGTGGACCCCGCGGTTCGGGGTCCGCGGCGTCGGGCTGCGCAGCGCCGGGACGGTCGCCCTGTGGACCTTCGGCGGCATCCTCGTCTCGCAGGCCGGCTACGTCGCCACGACGCAGGCGGCCGTCTTCGGCTCGCAGGGCGAGGCCCTCCCCGACGGCACGGCGTCCCCCGGCCCCGCGGTCCTGGGCTACGCCTACCTGCTCTACGTGCTGCCGCACTCGCTCGTCGCCGTCTCCGTGGTGACCGCGCTCTTCACCCGCCTCTCGAGCCGCATCAGCAGCGGGGACGAGGCGGGCGCGCGCGCCGACGTCTCCCTGGGCCTGCGCCTGCTCGGCGTCGTGTCGGTCCTGTCGGCCACGGGCCTCGTCGTCCTCGGCGGGCCGGTCGGGGTCCTGCTCTTCGGACGTGGCGGCGGGTCGGCGATCGGCGCCACGACCGCGGCGATGGCGCTGGGCCTGCCCTTCTACAGCGCGCTCTACCTCGTCCAGCGCGGGTTCTACGCGCGGGAGGACGGGCGACGGCCCTTCTACGGCGTCCTCGTCTCGGCGGCCACGTCGGCCCTGCTGACGCTGGTCGTCGTGCTGGTGGTCGACCAGCAGCACGTGGTCGTCGGGCTCGGGGTGGCCCAGAGCGCGGGCAACGCCGCCGGCCTCGTGACCGCGCTCGTGCTGCTGCACCGGAGCACGGGGTCCTTCGACGGCGCCCGCGTCCTGCGCCTGCACGTGCGCGTGCTGCTGGCCGCCGCCGTGGCGGGGCTCGCCGGCTGGGGCGCCAGCAGCGGGGTGCAGGCGCTGCTCGAGGGCATCAGCGGGCGCCCCGCGGCCCTCGCCGTCGTGCTCGTCGCCGGGGCGGTGGTGGTCGTGGTCTACGTCCTGATGCTCCGGGTGACGCGGGTGCGCGAGCTCGACGACGTGCTCGCCCAGGTGCGCCGGGGTCGCTAGACCCCCGGACGTGCCGGCCGTTCTCCCCGGGCCGCGCCGCTCCGGCGCCTACGCTGGCGGGACGTCGGCGCGGGTCCGGACGGACGGCGCGGGACGGGCAGGCAGACGCGTCCGCGGGGGCCGCGGCGGAGGACGGAGGACCCGGAGTTGGACGCCGACGCAGGAGCAGCACCGCTGCACGAGGGGGACGCGCTCGCCGGGCGCTACCGCCTGGTCCGGCGCACGGGCGGCAGCGCCCCCGCGCAGGGCCCCGCCCCCACGGGCAGCACGAGCACCTGGCACGCGCGCGACCTCGTCCTGCGTCGCCCGGTGGAGCTCCTGGCCGTGGCCGGCGGCGCCGAGGACGTCGTCGACGCCGCCCGGCGCGCGGCCCTGGTCGAGGACCCGCGGGTGCTCCGCGTGCTCGACGTCGGCGGCGCGGCGGTCCCGGGCGCCCCGGGGGCAGGGACGGAGGCGGCGGCGGACGCGACGGGAGGCCCGGACGACGCGGTCACGGGCTGGTCCTTCGTCGTCACGGAGTCCGTGGCGGGGGAGTCGCTGGCCGCGCTCGTCCGGCGGCGCGGTCCTCTGCCGGCCGCGCTCGTGCGCACCCTCGTCGGCGAGGCCGCCCAGGCGCTGGAGCGCGCGCGCTCCCTCGGGCTGCACCACCGCCACCTCTCCCCGGAGCACCTGCTGCGCGCCCGGGACGGCGGCGTCGTCGTCACGGGGGTCGAGGTGCGCGCCGCCGCGGCCGACGGCGACCCGGCCGAGCCCGCCGCCCCGGGCTCGCTCGTCGACGGCGGCGTCGTCGGCGTCCCCCTCGACGACGGCGACGACGGCGGCGCCCGGTCCGCCCACGAGGCCACCGGCGGGTCCCGCGTCCGCAGCGCCCCCGGCGAGGTGGACCCGGCCGTCGCCGCGCGCGCCGACGCCGTGGCGCTCGTGGCGCTCGCCTACGCGGGGCTGACGGGACGCTGGCCCGACCCGCTGCGCGGCGTCGACCCGGCCGCACCGACGGGTACGGCGGCCGGCGCCGGAGGACCGGTGGGGGGACTGCCGGCCGCGCCGAGGGGCGACGCGGGCCCCGTGCCCCCCGGGGACCTCGTCGCGGACGTGCCCGCCGACCTGGACGTGCTCTGCTCGGTCGTGCTGGGGCCGCACGAGGACGGCCCCCGCACCCCCGGCGAGCTCGCCGACGAGCTCGCCCCCTGGGAGTCCCCCTACCTCGACGGCCGGGCCGGCGGCGGGGGCGGCGTCCCCGTGGCGACGGCCGCCGCGTGGGTCCCCCCGGCGCGGCGGCCCGAGTCCTCCGCCGCGACGGCGCACGAGGCCGAGCCCGTCGGGGAGCGGCCGGACGGGTCCTCGGACGCGTCGTCCGCCGTCGACGAGACGTCGGCCCTCGACGAGCCGGTCCCCGTGGGCGCCCTCGCCGGCGCCTCCACGGCGGGCGGGGCCACGCCGGTCGGGGTCACGCCGGGCGGGGCCACGGCCCCCGCCGGGCCGGCCCGCGGGTCCGCCGACGCCGGCCCCGCGCGGGCCGCACGCCCGGCGCTGCGTCCCCGGGCGTCGTCGGGGTCCGCCGCGGCCGTCGAGGCCGGGGCCGCCGGCGTCGCCGCGGCCGGGGAGAGCCGCTCTGCCGCGGGCGGGAGCGGCGGTGCGGGCCGCGACGGCGTCCTCGCCGCCGAGCCCGGGCGACGCCCGGGCCGGGCCCAGAGCGCCGTCGTCATCGTCATCGCGCTCGTCGCCGTCGTCGTCGCCCTCGTGCTCGCGCTGGGCGTCCTCCAGGGGATCGGCTCGGGCGGGGGCGGGGGCGGGGACGACGAGGCCGCGGCGCCCGGCGCGACCGTCGAGCCCTCGTCCGCCGCGACGAGCCCGGCGCCCTCCTCCACCCCGACGCCGTCGTCCGACGAGACCGGCGGTCCGGTGCCCGTGATCTCCGAGGGGGCCGCGGTGGACCCGGGCGGCGACGGCGAGGAGAACGACGACGAGGTCCCGGACGCGCTCGACGACGACCCGAGCACCAGCTGGAGCTCCTCGACCTACACGACCGAGGACTTCGGCAACCTCAAGACCGGTGTCGGATACGCCGTCGAGCTGCTGCAGCCCGCCCTCGTCAGCGCGGTCACGCTGACGACCGAGGGCGACGGCGGCTCCGTGGAGCTGCGCACCGCGCAGGGGCCGACGTTCGACGGGTCGGAGGTCGTCGCCACCGCCGACCTCGACGGCGGCGAGGTCGAGATCGAGCTGGACGAGCCGGTCCGCACCCAGGACCTCCTCCTGTGGTTCACGAGCCTCCCCGAGGTCGACGACGGCTACGCCGTCGAGCTCTCGCAGGTCCAGGTCCGCTGAGGTGCCCGCCCGCGGTCGCCCGCGGGGGCAGGGGACGGGGGCGAGGTCGTGGGACGGCCGTCGGGCGACCGTCCGGCCGGGCGCCGGGGCCGGCCGGCGCGAGGCGGCCGGGGCGGACCCCCGGGACGACGGGGAGCTGCTGCGGGCGCACGTCGCCGGTGACCCCCGGGCCTTCGAGGAGGTCGTCCGCCGGCACAGCCCCCGGCTGTGGGCCCTGGCCGCCGGCGTGCTCCGGGACGGCGACGAGGCCGCCGACGCCCTCCAGGACGCGTTCGTCTCCGCGCTGCGGGGGGCCTCGACGTTCCGCGGCGACGCCGCCGTCGGGACGTGGCTGCACCGCATCGTGGTGAACGCCTGCCTGGACCGGCTGCGGCGCTCCCGGGCCCGGCCCACCGTGCCGCTCGACGCCCCGACCGGGAGCGGCGAGGGACGCACCGCCGCCGAGCTGCTCCGGGCGCCCGGCGACCCGCACGCCGGCGTCGAGACGGAGGTCGACGTCCGCGCGGCGCTCGCCGCCCTGCCCGAGCACCAGCGCGCCGCCCTCGTCCTCGTCGACCTCCACGACATGCCGGTCGCCGAGGCCGCCGCCGTCCTCGGGGTCGCGGTCGGCACCGTGAAGTCGCGCTGCGCGCGCGGGCGCGCGGCGATGGCCGACCTCCTGCGGGCCCGTGGGCTCGACCCGCGCCCGTCCGCGACGGACGCCGGGGGCCGCCGGGCGGAGGAGGGCGCCCCGGTCTGCCCGGGGAACCCCGCGGCGCCGCACGACGTCCCAGGGGACGGGGACGCGACGTCCTCCGGACGCCGACGGTCCCCCGCGCCGCCCCCGACGGGTGGCCCCCCTCAGCACGCCCGCCCGCCCCATACCCGCCCGCCCCACGCCCGCCCGCCCGACGACCGCCCGCCCGACGACCCCGTGGAGGTGCCGTGACGACGCCGCACCCCTGGGACGGGACCGACGGTCCCGGGGACGGCCACCCGCGCGAGGACGACGTCGACGCGCTGCTGGACGCCGACCTCGCCGAGGTCCGCGACCGTGGGGGCCCGCAGGGACCTCCGCCCGAGGCGCTCGTCGCGGCGCACGTGCTGGGGTGCACCCGCTGCCGGCACGTCCTCGAGGACATGCGGGGCGTCCGGGAGCTGCTCCGGGCGCGCGCCGCCGGCGCACCGCCGCCACCGCGGGACCTGCAGGCGCGCATCGCCGCGGCGGTGGCGCACGACGCCGAGCGCGAGCGCCGTGCCGGGCGCCGACGACGACGCCGTACGGCCTTCGCGCTCGCCGCCTCCGGCGTCGTCGTGGCCGGCCTCGGCACCGCGGTGGCGCTCTCGGCCGGCCCGGTGCTCGGCGGTGGCGGCGCCGACTCGGCGGGCGGCGGCGCCGCGGGCGGCGAGGCCGCCCGCGCGGGCGTCGCCCCCGTGGTGATGGCCTCGGGCACCGACTACCTCCCGGGGCAGGTGGGTCCCCAGCTCGACGAGGCCGTGGCGCACCACTCCGGGACCCCCGCGGACCTCGCGCCGGGCGAGGCTGCCGGCGCGTCCGGCCAGGGAGGGACCGACCCGAAGGGGACCGACCCGGACGGGTCCGGCACGGCGGGATCCCGCACGGAGGGCTCCGTCCCGGGGGGAGCGGCTCCCGACCGGGCCCCGGGGGCGACGCAGGACGGTGCCCCGGAACCGGCCGACGTCCCGGCCGACGTCCCGGGCGACCCCAGCGGCCTGTCCGACCCGGACCGGCTCGCCGCGTGCCTGGACGACCTGGGTCGGTCGGGCGCCGTCGTCCTCGCCGTCGACACCGCCCGCTGGGAGGGCCGGCCCGCCGACGTCCTCGTCGTCGAGGCCCCCGGGGCACCGGGCGGGGCCACCTCGGGGACCTCCGCGCTCGGTCGTCCGGTGCAGGTGTGGGTCGTCGCGCCGGGGTGCGCGGGCGGCGAGGAAGGCCTGCGCCACTACGAGGTCCTGGGCTGAGGTCCTGGGCTGGGGTCCTGGGCTGGGCGCCGCCGCGAGGAGGCGGTGGTCGTCCCCCGGTGCGGGGCGGGGCCGTCCGGGGGACGGGCGCCGGCGGGGAACAGCCGCACCGCCGGTGGACGTTGGAGCCCTCGCACCGACGGGTGCGGCCCGTCGGGTCCGGACCGAGTCCGGGCGAGCAGGGCCGGACCGCGACCATCCCGAGGCGAGGAGCGCAGCAAGCGTGAGCGACGACGTCCGCAACGTGATCATCGTGGGCAGCGGCCCGGCGGGGTACACCGCCGCCGTGTACGCCGCGCGCGCCAACCTCTCGCCGCTCGTCGTCGCGGGGTCCGTCACCGCCGGCGGGGCGCTCATGAACACCACCGAGGTGGAGAACTTCCCCGGCTTCCCCGACGGCGTCATGGGGCCCGACCTCATGGACAAGATGGAGGCGCAGGCCAAGCGCTTCGGCGCCGAGATCGTCTTCGACGACGTCACGCAGATGCGCCTGTCCGGCGACGTGAAGGAGGTCGTCCTCGGGGACGGCACCACCCACCGCGCCCGGACGGTCGTGCTGGCGCTCGGCTCGGCCTACCGCGAGATCGGCCTGGAGAACGAGAAGCGGCTCTCCGGCCGGGGTGTCAGCTGGTGCGCGACCTGCGACGGCTTCTTCTTCCGCGACCAGGACATCGCCGTGGTCGGCGGCGGGGACTCAGCCGTCGAGGAGGCCACCTTCCTGACCCGTTTCGCCCGGTCCGTGACGCTCGTGCACCGTCGGGACGAGCTGCGAGCCTCGAAGGTGATGCAGGACCGTGCCTTCGCCAACGACAAGATGCGCTTCGCCTGGGACACCGAGGTCGTCGACGTCCTGGGGCAGGACAAGGTGTCCGGCCTGCGGGTCCGCAGCACCACGGACGGCTCCGAGCGCGAGCTCGACGTCACCGGCCTGTTCGTCGCCATCGGGCACGACCCGCGCGTCGAGCTCGTGAAGGGGCAGGTCGACCTGAACGACCACGGCTTCATCGCCGTCGACGGACGCTCGTCCCGGACGAACCTCGCCGGTGTCTTCGCCTGCGGGGACGTCATCGACCACGAGTACATGCAGGCGATCACGGCGGCGGGCAGCGGGTGCGCGGCGGCCCTGGACGCCGAGCGCTACCTCGCCGAGCTCGGGGACGCCGGGTTCCCGGCGCCCGAGGCCAGCCTCACCGAGGACAAGCCGGAGATGGCCGCCTCCGCCGGCAACCGCCCCTGACCGACCAGCACCGACCCCCCACCACCCGGACCGTCCCGGTCACCACCGGACGGCACCAGCACCGAGGAGCGCCGTGAGCACCAAGCCCGTCACCGACGACACGTTCGACACCGAGGTCCTGGGCGCGGACAAGCCCGTGCTCGTCGACTTCTGGGCGCCCTGGTGCGGCCCGTGCCGCCAGGTCTCGCCGATCCTCGAGGAGCTGTCGGACCAGTACGCGGACAAGATCGCCGTCGTCAAGGTCAACACCGACGAGAACCCGCGCATCGCGGCGAGCTACGGGATCACCTCGATCCCCACGCTCAACGTCTACTCCGGCGGTGAGCTGGTCAAGTCCATCGTCGGCGCCAAGCCCAAGCCCGCCCTCGTGCGCGAGCTGGCCGACTACCTGGGCTGAGCCCCCGACCCCGGAGCCGGTCCCCGCTGACCTCGCTCCGCCGACCGACGGCCCCCGGCACCCGCCGGGGGCCGTCGGTGCACCAGCACCCACGACCGCCCGCCCCCGGGGTCGTCGTGGTACGAAGCAGCCCCGCGCCGGTGACCTCCGGTGCGCGCACGGCACGAGGAGGCGACCGGTGAGCCAGGCCGACCACGTCCTGCGACGGGGGGCCCTGCGACGGGGGGACTCCGGTCCCCGCGTCTCCGCCCTCCGCGACCTGCTGCTGCGCGCCGGGGTCGACGTCCCCGGGGCCCCCCGCCCGGGAGGGGCCGGCCCGGACGGCACCGGGCCGGACGGCACCGGGCCGGACGGCACGGAGGAGCTCGACACGTTCGGCACCGCGCTGGAGCAGGCCGTCCGGGCGTTCCAGCAGGCGCGCGGCCTGCGGGCCGACGGCGTGGTCGGTCGGCAGACCTCGCGGGCCCTCGACGGGGCCCGCTGGCGGCTCGGCGACCGCGTCCTGCGCTACGTGCCCGGTCACCTGCTGCACGGCGACGACGTCGTGGCGCTGCAGAGCCGGCTGCTGTCCCTCGGGCTCCTCGACGACCGGCGGGACGGCCGGTACGGGCCCCGCACCGAGGCCGGGGTGCAGGAGCTGCAGCGCAGCTGCGGCACCGCCGCCGACGGGGTCGTCGGCCCGGCGACCGTGGACGCGCTGCGGCGCCTCGACCGCTCCGTCGGCGGCGGCGACGCGTCGGCCCTCCGCGACGCGGAGCGCACGGCGCAGGCACGCCGTCGCACCGGCCACGTCGTCCTCGTCCACCCGGCGCACGGCGGTGACGACCCGGGAGCCCTCGGCCACGGCCTGCGCGAGGCCGACGTCGTCCTGGACCTGGCGCAGCGCCTCGAGGGCCGGCTCGCCGCGTCCGGGACGGCCGTGGTGCTGAGCCGGGGGGCCACGCAGGAGCCCTCGGCGGAGGATGCCGCCGACCTCGCCGACGCCGTCGGCGCCGACGTCGTCCTCGCGCTGCACTGCGACGCGCTGACGCCGGTGCGGGGCTCGGCGGACCCCGCTCGCCTCCCCGCGTCCCCCGCGCGCGGCGTCGCGACCTTCTCCTGGGGGTCGGCGACGTCCCGCTCGGTCGAGGGAGCCCGGCTGGCCGGGCTGGTCCACCGCGAGGTGCTCGCCCGCACCGGTCTCGCCGACCTCCGCACGCACACGTGGGACACCGACGTCCTGCGTCTGACGCGGATGCCCGCGGTCCGGGTCGAGCTCGGCTACCTCACCTCGCCCGAGGACGCCGCCGAGCTCGCCGACCCCGCCTTCCGCGACCGTTGCGCCGAGGCGCTCGCCGCCGCGGTGCACCGCTTCTTCCTGGAGGCGGACCAGGACGTCCCCACCGGCCTCCTCCCGGTCGTCGCGGCCCCGAGCGGCTGAGCCCGACCGCTGGTCGCAGGCGGCCCCGCGGTCGGCGCGACCTGGTCGCAGGCGGCCCCGCGGTCGGCGCGTCCTGGTCGTAGCCGGCGCCCCCGGTGGTTCAGCCGAGGGCCGGGACCCTCAGGTCGGCGAGGATGCGGTCGAGCGCCCGCTCGACGTCCTCGCGCCACTGCAGCGCCGTGCGCAGCTCGAGCCGCAGGCGCGGCCACCGCGGGTGGTCGCGCACGACCTCGAAGCCGACCTGGAGCAGGAACTCCGCCGGGACGTGGCACGACCCCTCCATCCGTGCCGCGGGCACGGCCGTCGGGTCGCCGCGACCGGGCACGGCGTCCTCGCCGGGCGTCCCGGCGACGCGGGCGAAGGCCTCGACGGCCCGCACGCCGCGGCGCGTCAGGTCCTTGGCCGCCGACTGCACGAGGACCCGTCCCAGCCCGCCCCCGCGGTGCCCCGGGAGGACGCCCCCGGTCATGAGCAGCACGGCGTCCGCGCTCACCGGTGAGGTCGGGTAGCCCGTCGAGCGCGGCACCAGGTGCGGCGGGGCGTACGTGACGAAGCCGGCGAGCTCCCCGCCCTCGTGCGCGACGCGGCCGCAGGACCCCCACTCCAGGAGGGTGCGCGACAGCCACGCCTCCTTCTCGAGCGCCGGGTCGCCCCGACGGCGCACCGCGGCGGCGGACGCCTCGTCGAGCTCCCACCGCAGGCAGGTGCGGCACGGGTCCGGCAACGAGGCGACGTGCGCGAGCGTCAGCGGACCGACGCTGCGGCTCATCCGCACGTCCCGCCCTCCACGAGAGGCAGGGACGTCGCCCCGGGGCTCATGACGGCGGCACAGCCCCTCACCCCGTCCGTCGGGGGTCGTACCCCGCCCGCCGGCGCGGCTGCAGCAGCGCCCCCACGAAGGCCGCCGCGGCACCCAGCGAGAGGCCGAGGCCGACCGCCGCCGCCGTCCGCCGACGAGCCGCGGCCCGCTCGGACGCCGGCCCGCCCGCCGCGCCGGTGCGCGCGCTCAGGGGCGGGCGGGAGGGCGGACGTCGTGTCACCCCGGGCTCCCGGACCCGGCCCCGTGCTCGTCCACCACCGGGTCCACCACCGGGTCCACCACCGAGCTCACCACCGGGACCGCGCCCGGGGCGAGGACGGCGAGGATGCGCTCGAGGTCGTCGGCCCCCGCGAACTCCACCGACAGCCGTCCCTTGCGGCGGCCGACGGTCACGGTCACCCGCGTCTCCAGACGCTCGGACAGCGCCGACGCGACCGCCTCCGCCCTCTCGTCACGCTGCTTCGGCGCCGCGGGACGGCGAGCCGGGCGGGCGTCCTCGCCCAGGGCGACGGCCTCCTCCGTCGAGCGGACGGAGAGGCCCTCGGCCACGACGCGCTGCGCGAGGCGCTCCATCGCCGCGGCGTCCGGGAGCCCCAGGAGAGCCCGCGCGTGCCCCGCCGACAGGACGCCGGCCGCGACCCGTCGCTGCACCAGCGGTGGCAGGCGGAGCAGCCTCATGGTGTTCGTGATCTGCGGGCGGGAGCGCCCCAGCCGTCGGGCGAGCTCGTCGTGCGTGCAGCCGAAGTCCTCGAGGAGCTGCCCGTAGGCCGCACCCTCCTCCAAGGGGTTGAGCTGGCTGCGGTGGAGGTTCTCCAGCAGGGCGTCGCGCAGCAGGACGTCGTCGTCGGTGCGCCGGACGACCGCCGGGACCGTCGTGAGACCCGCCCGTCGGCAGGCGCGCCACCGGCGCTCGCCCATGACGAGCTCGAAGCGGGCACCGCCCGTCGGTGCGTCGCCGTCGTCGCGGCCCTCGACGTCGTCGGCCGCCAGCGGCCGGACGACGACGGGCTGGAGCACGCCCACCTCGCGGATGGACTGCTCGAGCTCCGTGAGCTCGTCCTCGTCGAACTCCTGCCGTGGCTGGCGCGGGTTGGGCCGTACGTCGTCGACGGGGATCTCCACCAGACGGAGCCCGGGGACGTCGACGAGGTCCCCGTCCTCGTTCCACGTGGAACGCGACCCGTCCTGCGGCGCCGCGACGACGCCGTCCTCGACGACGACGACCTCCCCGTCCGAGACGGCACCCGCCGGGTTCCACGTGGAACGAGGGACGTCCTCCACGGCCGTCACGGGCACCGCGCCCGGCCAGAAGATGTCCCGGGGGCGCTCGCCCTCCGGACCGGCCGGGATGAGGGCACCCAGCCCGCGGCCCAGCCCTCGTCGTCGTTCCGTCATCGCGTCATGCCCGTCCTGCTCGTCATCGCCGGCGCTGCTCCTCGTCGCTGCTGCTCGTCGCTGCTCCCGGCCCCGCCCGCTGCCAAGGGGCGCTCAGCCAGCTCCCGCGCGGCGGCGAGGTAGGAGAGGGCCCCGCTGGACCCCGGGTCGTAGGTCATCACGGTCTGCCCGTACGAGGGCGCCTCCGACACGCGGACGGACCGCGGGACCGTCGTGGCGAGGACCTGGGCGGGGAAGTGCTCACGCACCTCCTCGGCGACCTGCGCCGCCAGCCGCGTGCGGGCGTCGTACATCGTCAGCAGGATGCTCGACACGTGGAGCCCGGGGTTGAGGTGCCGCGTGATCATCTCGATGTTCTTCAGCAGCTGGCTCAGCCCCTCGAGCGCGTAGTACTCGCACTGGATGGGGATGAGCACCTCCTCGGCGCACACGAAGGCGTTGAGCGTCAGCAGGCCGAGGCTCGGGGGGCAGTCGACGAACACGTAGTCGGGGGCGCGGTCACCGCGGGCGGCGCACCGCTCCAGGTAGCCGGCGACGGCCGAGCGCAGGCGGGTCTCGCGCGCCACCATGGACACGAGCTCGATCTCGGCGCCGGCGAGGTCGATCGTGGCGGGCGCGCACACGAGCCCCGGCACGTCGGGGCAGTCCTGGAGCACGTCCTCCAGCGGCACCTCGTCGACGAGGACGTCGTACAGACCGGGCACCTCGGCGTGGTGCTCCACCCCGAGCGCCGTGGAGGCGTTGCCCTGCGGGTCGCCGTCCAGGACGAGCACCTGCAGCCCCGCCTGCGCCAGGGCCGCGGCGAGGTTCACCGTCGTCGTCGTCTTCCCGACGCCACCCTTCTGGTTGGCCACGGTGAGCACCCGGGTGCGGGCTGGTCGGGGGAGCTGGCGACCGCTCAGGGCGATCCGTCGCCGGGCGTCCTCGGCCACCTGCCGGGCCAGCGGCGTCGACTCGTCCGTCTCGGGCAGGGAGCCGGCGAGCTCGGCCCGCCGGGCGTCGTCCTCCGCGGTGCTCTCGACGCTCGGGCGAGCAGGACCCTCGGCCGTTCCCTCGTCGTCCCCGGGCCCGTCCACCACCGCGGACCGTGACGCCTCGGCCACCGGCCCCGGCTCGCCCCCCGTCGCGCGCGGGCCGGAGCTCGTCGGCGCGGGCGGGACCTCGGGAAGGCTCTCGTCGCCGTCCCTCTCGTCGCCGTCCCTCTCGTCGCTGTCCCTCTCGCCGCCGGCTCTGTCGCCGCCGTCGCCCTCGGTCGTTGGACCGGCCGTCGCGGTCGCCGACTCCTCCGCCGCGCCGACGCGCCGGGACGGCACGCCCGCCGCGACGACCCGGTCCACCGCTGTTCCACGTGGAACGACCGGCCATCCGAGCGCGTCACCCGACCCGTCCGCCGTGGTCGGCCACCCCGGCGCCGTGCTCGTGCGCACCCGCGTCCTCCTGCTGATCGTCGCCGTCCGGCCCCGCCCGTAGGTCGACCCGTCCGGGTCGTCCTGCGGCGCGGACGCCCTACCGCCGGCGACCGCCGGGGCGGCTCCCGACCCTAGCCCGCACGACGGTCGTGGGGTCCTCGAGCACCTCGCCCCCGCACGTCACCACCTCGACGTCGCGCAGCCCGGTGCGGCGCAGCGCGGCGGCGTGCTCGGTGACCTCGTCGTCTGCCCGACCACCCTTCACGGCGAGGAGCAGACCGTCCGGGACGGCGAGGGGAGCGCACCACCGGGCGAGCCGGTCGAGCGGCGCGACGGCCCGCGAGGTGACGACGTCGCCCCGGACCGTGCCGACCAGCTCCTCCGCACGGCCCCGGACGACGCGGACCCTCAGCGGCGGCAGGTCGTCCGCGGCGTCGAGGACCTCGACGACGTGCTCCAACCAGCGCGCACGGCGCAGCGACGAGTCCACGAGGACGAGCTCCAGGTCCGGCCTCGCCATCGCGAGCACCAGCCCCGGCAGCCCCGCCCCGCTGCCCACGTCGACCACCACCGCACCCGCGGGGACGAGCTCGGCGACCGCGGCGCAGTTCAGCACGTGCCGCGTCCACAGGCGCGGGACCTCCCGCGGGCCGACCACCCCCCGGACGACGCCCTCGCCGGCGAGCTCCCGGACGAAGGCGCGGGCCCGTGGCAGACCGGTACCGAGCAGCAGCTTCGCCTCGGGCGGCTCCAGCGCCGTCTCGTCCGGACGCGGCGCGTCGAGCCCGCCCGGACGCCCGTCGAGCCCGCTCAGGGCGCGGCCGTGACGACGACGTGCCGCTCGGCCGCCGCCCCCTCGGACTCCGAGACCAGACCGGCGTCGGCGACGACGTCGTGGACGATCTTCCGCTCGTACGGGTTCATGGGCTCGAGGTGCACGGCCGGCGTGCCGGCGCGGACGTCCTCCACGGCGCCGCGCGCCAGCCGCTCGAGCACGACCTGGCGCTCCTTCCGGTAGCCCCCGACGTCGAGCAGGAGACGGCTGCGCTCGCCCGTCCGGGCCTGCACGGCCAAGCGGGTCAGCTCCTGCAGCGCCTCGAGGACCTCGCCGTCGGACCCCACCAGGCGGCGCAGCGACGTCGGGGAGGCCTCGTCGGCCAGCACCGACACCGAGGCACGGCCGTCCTCGACGTCGATGTCGAGGTCGCCGTCCAGGTCCGCGATGTCCAGCAGCTCCTCGAGGTAGTCGGCCGCGACGTCGCCCTCCTGCTCCAGGCGCGCCCTCCGCGACGGGGCCGAGGCCTCCCCGTCCGGCTGCCCCCCGTCCGCCTGCTCCCCGTCGGGCTCGCCGGAAGCCGCGAGGTCGTCCACCGGTGGTCCGTCCGCGTCCCGCGTGGCCGGCGCGGGCACGTCGGCGGTCGCGGGACCGGTGGTCTGCGCGTCCAGCGCGCCGTCCTGCTCGCTCATCGGGCTGCAGCCCCTTCTGTGTGCTGGCGGAGGAGGGTGGTGGCGGAGTGCTGTCAGCTGCCGCGAGAAGGTCGCCCCGCGGGTCGGGAGCCCTGGCGGCCGCGCTGCCCGGCGGCCCGACCGCTGCCGCCGCCCCGCCGCGCCGCCGGCGACGACGGGGTGGACGAGGTCGTCGGGGGCGGCGTGGAGCCCGGCGGACGCCCCGCGGACCCGGTCCGGGCGGTGCGGGCGCCTCCCCGCGTCCCGTCCGTGGCGGCCGACGACCCGGGCTCGACCGACCCCCCGGCCTCCGGCGTGCCGGTCGGCGACGACGGGTCCTTCGCCGGACCCCCGGTCGTCGGCTGCCCCGGGCGCCGCTGGCGGTCCTTGCGCCGCGGCTGGACACGCTGGCCCCGCGGCGCCTCGGCGGCGGCCGCCGGCCCGGTCGGCGCGGAGCCGGTGAGCTCCTCCACGGCCACGCCCTTGCGACGTGCCCGACGCTCCAGCATCTTCGTCTCGGCCTCGGACCCGGGGGCCGGCATGTTGCGGATCACGTAGAACTGCTGGCCCATCGACCAGACGTTCGTGGTGAGCCAGTACAGGAGCACGCCGATGGGGAAGTTGACGCCCGTGACGGCGAACACCAGCGGCAGGACGTACATGATGATCTTCTGCTGCTGCGCCATGGGGTTGTCGGCCATGGACGCCGGCATGTTCTTCATCGTCAGCTGCCGCTGCGTCGTGAAGGTCGTCACCGACATCAGCACGATGAGCAGGACCGTGACGACCTTGGTGACGACGTCGTCGCTGCCGAGGAAGGTCGACGACAGCGGCGCCCCGAGCAGGGTCGACGCCTCGGCCTGCGCCGCCACCTGCTGCGTCATGCGACCGATCGGCTCCTGGTCGCCCGAGGCGATGCCGGACAGCCCGTTGAGCACCCGGAACAGGGCGAAGAAGATCGGCATCTGCAGCAGGATCGGCAGGCAGGACGCGAAGGGGTTGGTGCCCGCCTTCTTGTAGGCGGCCATCGTCTCCTCCTGCATCTTCTGCCGGGAGGCGGGGTCCTTCTTCCCCTTGTACTTCTGCTGGATCTTGCGCACCTCGGGTGCCACCAGCTGCATGCCCCGCGACGCCTTGATCTGCTTGACGAACAGCGGGATCAGCACGACGCGGATGACGACGACGAGCGCCACGATGGACAGCGCCCACGTGAGACCGGAGGTGGCGTCGAGGCCCACGGCGGTCAGCAGGTCGTGCGCCGTCACCATGATCCAGGCGACGACGTACTCGATGGGGCGGAGGATCTCGAGCATGGGCTCCTGCCGTGGTGGGCGTCGGTGGTGCTGTCGTGGCGGTCCGGCCCTGCTCCGGTGCAGGACCTCGGGACGGTCGGGACGGTCGGGACGGGCACCAGCGTGGCAGCGCGCCACGGTCGGTCGCGCCCGGGTGGCCGCGGCCGGCGGGTCAGGCCGCCGGTCGGCCGGGCGGGTCCTCCCGGGCGCGTCCCGGCGGGCTGCGGCGAGGGCCGTCACGGGGAGGGACGTGGTCGACGCCTCCCGGGTTCCAGGGGTGGCACCGCAGCAGCCGCCGGGCGGCGAGCCCGGTCCCCCGCACGGCGCCGTGCTCCTCGAGCGCACGGACGGCGTACGTCGAGCAGGAGGGGTAGAAGCGGCAGACCGGCGGGTACCAAGGCGAGACGACCAGCTGCCACGCCCGCACGAGGAGGACGAGCACTCGCCGCGGCAGTCCCCGGGTCGCCGGCGCGGGCGTCGACACACCGTGCGCCGCCCTCGACCCCGCGGGTCCGCCCCCGGCCACGGAGGTGCTGTCCACGGGGGCCCCGTCCACGGGGGCCCCGTCCACGGAGATCGCGTCCACGGAGATCGCGTCCACGGAGATCGCGTCCACGGAGCTGCGGGCCGCGCCCACGGGGGTCATGCCGTCCCCGTGCCGGCGGGGCGGGAGCCCCGCGGTCGCCCGGACGGGCCGGAGCGGCGTCCCGGGGTCGCCCGTGCCGCCGACGCGAGGGCGCCGTCGAGGTCGGCGGCGAGCGCCGAGGACGTCGCCCCCGCCGCGGGGGGCAGCGCCCGGACCACGAGCTCTGCGCCCCGCGGCAGGGCGTCCAGCCGCTCGGCGACCAGGTGCTGGAGCCGGCGCCGCACCCGGTTGCGGACGACGGCCCCGCCGACGGCCCGCGACACGACGAACCCCGCCGCCGCGGGCTGCGGCAGCGGGGTCAGCGCGAGGTGGACGACCAGCGCGGGCCGTCCGGACCGGGCGCCCGAGCGCACCGCGCGCCGGAAGGCGTCAGCGGTGCGGACCCGTCGACCGGCCGGGAGCACGACGGGTCAGGCCGAGATCTCGGCGCGACCCTTGCGGCGCCGGGCGGCGAGGATGGAGCGGCCGGCGCGGGTGCGCATCCGCAGGCGGAACCCGTGCGTCTTGGACCGGCGACGGGTGTTCGGCTGGAAGGTGCGCTTGCTCACGGGGGCTCCTACGGGTGTGGCGCGCCGTCGTCCGGCGCTCGGGTGTCACGGGCTCTCCACTCCCGGGTCGGACCCACCCGGCGCAGCCCACGGGCGGGGCGTGCACCGACGTCGACGACCGGGCTCGGACCGCCTCACGGTACGGGCGCCCTCGCGGGCGGTCAAACGGCTCCGGGGGCGCCCCCAGCCCTGCGACGACGAGTGGCAGAACCATCAATCATCACCCGGTCTGGGGGTAGGGTCCGCGGACCGACACGCCGGACGCCGGGAGGTGCTCGCGCCGTCGTCCCCCGGGGCTCGTGCCGGGCCGCAGGACGGGGTCCGGTGCCGTGGACGGAGGGCGCACGGCACCCTGCCCTCCTGTGCTACCCACAGGTGTGGACAAGTCTGTGGACCGCCGCTGCCGGGGGTCGGTCGCCCGGCCCGCGGGCCCGGGCACCGCAGTCGCCGGAGGAGGCGCGTGAGCACGCAGAGCACTGACCAGGTGGACCTCCCGACCGCGTGGGGACGCGCCATGCAGCGCTTCCGCGGGGACGAGCGGATCACGGCCTCGAACCTCGGCTTCCTCCGGCAGACCCGTCCGCTCGGCCTCCTGGACGGCACCGTCCTGCTGGTCGTGCGCGACGAGCTGACGAAGAACGTCCTCGAGCAGCGGGTCCGGGACGTCGTCGTCGGGGTCCTCGGGGACGAGCTGGACCGCCCGGTACGCCTCGCCATCACGGTGGACCCCTCGCTCGACGTCGACGCGACGGCGGACGGCGGGGCCGCCGGTCCCGACGGGACCGACGACGAGGACGACGACGGCGAGGACGCCGTGCGCGCCGCCGTCGAGGCCGAGGCCCCCGCGATGGCCGCGGTCCGCCCGCGCGACCCGGGCCGCCCGACCGAGCCGACGCGGCTCAACCCGAAGTACACCTTCGACAGCTTCGTCATCGGCGCGTCCAACCGCTTCGCCCACGCGGCGGCGGTCGCGGTCGCCGAGGCGCCGGCGAAGGCCTACAACCCGCTGTTCGTCTACGGCGAGTCCGGGCTCGGCAAGACGCACCTGCTGCACGCCATCGGCGACTACGCGGCCAAGCTCTACGCGGGCGTCCGGGTGCGGTACGTGAACTCGGAGGAGTTCACCAACGACTTCATCAACTCCATCCGCGACGACAAGGCGTCGGCGTTCCAGCGCCGCTACCGCGACGTCGACGTGCTGCTCATCGACGACATCCAGTTCCTGTCCAACAAGGTGCAGACGCAGGAGGAGTTCTTCCACACCTTCAACACGCTGCACAACGCGGACAAGCAGGTGGTCGTCACGAGCGACCTCCCGCCCAAGCAGCTGTCCGGCTTCGAGGAGCGCATGCGCTCGCGCTTCGAGTGGGGCCTCATCACCGACGTCCAGCCCCCCGACCTCGAGACCCGGATCGCGATCCTGCGCAAGAAGGCGGCCGGCGACGACCTCCAGGCGCCGGACGACGTGCTCGAGTTCATCGCGAGCAAGATCTCGACGAACATCCGCGAGCTCGAGGGTGCCCTCATCCGGGTCACGGCCTTCGCGAACCTCAACCGCCAGGGCGTCGACCTGCCGCTCGCCGAGGTCGTGCTCAAGGACCTGCTGACCGACACGGGCACGGGCGTCGTCACCGTCGCGACGATCATGGCGCAGGCCTCGGACTACTTCGGCGTCACGATGGAGGACCTCGCGGGCGCCTCCCGCTCGCGGACGCTCGTCACGGCCCGGCAGACCGCCATGTACCTGTGCCGGGAGCTGACCGACCTGTCCCTGCCGAAGATCGGCCAGGCCTTCGGCGGTCGTGACCACACGACCGTCATGCACGCCAACCGCAAGATCCGCGAGCAGATGGCGGAGCGCCGGTCCACGTTCAACCAGGTCACCGAGCTGACCAACCGGATCAAGAGCCAGCACCGCACCTGAGGTCGCCCCGCGCACCGCTGCGGACCCCTCGGCGCCGACCCCGACGTGGAGGTCGGCGTCACGTCGACGTGACGCTGCGCGACCGTGCCGCTCCTGCCGTCACCCGTCCGGCCCGACGAGGGGCCCGGGACGTGACACGTCTTCCCCGCCCGAGGAGGTCGCCCGCTCCTCTGCGTCATCGTCCCTCGCCCGCTGTGACCCCCCACAGGTGTGCACAACCCTGTGGACGGCTGTGGAGATCCCCCCGCCGGGGTCCACACCCCCGTGGACGAGGGCCCGCACCCGGTCGCGCACCCACAGGCACGCCTCCGGCCTGCGCAGCGCCGCCACCACGTCGTCCCGAGGCCGACACGCGAGCTGACCAGGGCGTCCGCCCCGTCCTCCACAGCCTCCACAGGACCGATGACGAGGACGAGTCTCCCCGGACGACAGGAAGCTCCGCGCACAGCTGGGGAGGGGGCGACCTGGGGACGCCACCCGCCGGCACGTCGGCCGGGACGTCGGCCGGGACATCGGCGGGGACATCGGCGGAGGCACCGACCGGGGCCTCCGCCGGACCGGGACCGGTCGCGAGGGTGCCCCCGGCGGTACCGCCTGCCGTAGGGTCGGCGACCGCGCCCGCGCGTCCGCCGGGCGCTCCGGGTGGATGGTCGCGGGTGCCCCGCGGACGCACCTGCTGCTGCGGGGCCGCGGCTGCGGGAGGGGTCCGGGCGCCGAGGAGAGGTCGGTCGACGTGAGGTTCAGGGTCGAGCGGGACGTGCTGGCCGAGGCGGTCACCTGGACGGCGCGGTCCCTGCCGACCCGGCCGCCGGTGCCGGTGCTCGCCGGCCTGGTGCTCGACGCCGACGCGAGCGGTGCTCTCGTGCTCTCCGGCTTCGACTACGAGGTCTCGGGTCGCGTGGAGGTCGCCGCGGAGGTCGACGAGCCGGGCCGGGCGCTCGTCTCGGGCCGGCTCCTGGCCGACATCGCCCGCAGCCTTCCCGGGCGGCCCGTCGAGGTCGCCAGCGAGGGTCCCCGCGTCACCCTGACCTGCGGGGCGAGCCGCTTCCAGCTGCTGACGATGCCGGTCGAGGAGTACCCCTCCCTCCCGGAGATGCCCGGCTCCAGCGGGGTCGTCGCGGGCGACGTCCTCACGCAGGCGGTCGGCCAGGTCGTCGTGGCCGCGAGCCGGGACGAGACCTTGCCGATCCTCACCGGCGTCCGCATGGAGATCGAGGACGACCGCCTCACCCTGCTGGCGACGGACCGCTACCGCCTCGCCATGCGGGAGCTGCCGTGGCGCCCGGCGTCACCGGGCGCGTCCACGACGGCGCTCGTGCGGGCCCGCACGCTGTCCGAGGTGGCCCGCTCGCTGGGCACCGGCGGCGGGGACGTCGTCGTCGCCCTCTCGGACGCGTCCACCGGCACGGGCCTCATCGGCTTCGAGGCCGGGGGCCGCCGCACGACGTCGCTGCTCGTGGACGGGGAGTACCCCAAGGTCCGCTCGCTCTTCCCGGCCGAGTCGGCCGCCCGCGCCGTCGTCGTGCGCGAGGACCTCGTCGGGGCCGTCCGGCGCGTCTCCCTCGTCGCCGAGCGCAACACGCCCGTCCGCCTGTCGTTCAGCGAGGGCCAGGTCGTGCTCGAGGCGGGCGCGGGCGACGACGCGCAGGCCAGCGAGGCGCTGCCGGCGACGCTCGACGGCGAGCCGCTCGAGATCGCCTTCAACCCAGCCTTCCTGCTCGACGGGCTCGGCGCCCTCCCGAGCGAGCACGTGCGGCTGTCCTTCACCCAGCCCACCAAGCCCGCCGTCCTCACGGGCCAGGCGGAGGCCGACGGCGACGACGACCCGGGCTACCGCTACCTGCTCATGCCCGTGCGGATGGCCGGCTGAGCACCACCCGGGCCGCCTGGCAGCCTCCGCGCGGAGGGCCCCGGGCGGCGCGGGAGGCCCGCAGGCGCCAGGCTGGCGCCGACCTGCACGACCGACGTCGTCGCCGTACGGCGGCTGGAGGAGCGGCATGACCACGGACACGAGCACCAGCACGGCGAGCGGCTCCGAGCAGCGGCCCTCGACCGAGCCGGTCCACCACCTCGGGATGGTCGGGCTCGGGAAGATGGGTGGCGGCATGCGCGACCGCGTCCGCCAGGCCGGCCTCCAGGTCACCGGCTACGACCGGGACCCCGACGTCACGGACGTCGAGAGCCTCGAGGCCCTCGTCGCGGCCCTCCCGACCCCGCGCGCCGTGTGGGTCATGGTGCCCTCCGGACCCGTCACCCACCGGGTGGTCAGCGAGCTCGCCGACCTGCTGGAGCCGGGCGACCTGCTGGTGGACGGCGGCAACTCGAAGTGGACCGAGGACGAGGACCACGCGCAGCAGCTGGCCGCGAACGGCATCCGCTTCGTCGACTGCGGCGTCTCGGGCGGGGTGTGGGGCCTCGAGGCCGGCTACGGCCTCATGTGCGGCGGGGCGCCCGAGGACGTGGAGCGGATGCTGCCCGTCTTCGACGCGCTGCGCCCCGAGGGCCCGCGCGAGGAGGGCTTCGTCCACGCGGGCGCCGTCGGCGCCGGCCACTACGCGAAGATGGTGCACAACGGCATCGAGTACGGCCTCATGCAGTCCTACGCCGAGGGCTACGAGCTGCTGCTGGCGAAGGGGATCGTCACCGACGAGACCGGCTGCTTCAAGGCGTGGACCCGCGGCACCGTCGTGCGCTCGTGGCTGCTCGACCTCCTCGTGCGCGCGCTCGAGTCCGACCCGGGGCTCGAGGGCATCGAGGGCTACGTCGACGACTCCGGGGAGGGCCGTTGGACGGTGCAGGAGGCGGTCGAGAACGGCGTCCCCGCGCCGGTCATCTCGACGGCCCTGTTCTCGCGCTTCTCCTCCCGCCAGCCCGACTCCCCGGCGATGAAGGCCGTGGCGGCGCTGCGGAACCAGTTCGGCGGCCACGCCGTCCACACCGCCGGCCCGAGCTCGGGCGGGGGCGACGCCGACGCCGACACCCGGGGCGCGTCCGGCGGCCGGGACGTCGAGGACGCGCCGCAGGCCGGGCCCACGTCGGGCGGCCGCGAGGTCGACCACTCGGCGTAGGCGGCCCGGGGCGCAGCCGCGGCGAGCCCGGACGGAACCCCGCGGGCGAGGGCCCGACGAGGAGGGCCCACCGCCCGCCCCGAGGGCGGGGTGGGGGTCCGCGAGCAGGACGGAGGTCGGCGCGGTGCACGTCGCGCACCTGTCCCTCGCCGACTTCCGCAACTACGAGCGGGCGGAGCTGCCCCTCGAGCCCGGGGTGACGGCGCTCGTCGGCCCCAACGGGCAGGGGAAGACGAACCTCGTCGAGGCCCTGGGGTACGTCGCGTCCCTGTCGAGCCACCGCGCGGCCCAGGACGCCCCGCTCGTGCGGGCCGGCGCCGAGCGCGCCGTCGTCCGCGCGAGCGTCGTCCGGGACGGGCGGCCGCTCCTGGCCGAGGTCGAGATCAACCCCGGCCGGGCCAACCGGGCCCGGCTCGGCCGCTCCGCGCTACCGCGGGCCCGCGAGATCGTCGGGACGTTGCGGACGGTGCTCTTCGCCCCCGAGGACCTGGCGCTCATCAAGGGCGACCCCGAGGGGCGCCGCCGGTTCGCCGACGACCTCCTCGTGCTGCTCGCCCCCCGGCTGGCCGGGGTGCGGGCCGAGTACGACAAGGCGCTGCGGCAGCGCAACGCCCTGCTGCGCGGTGCCGGGGCCACGAGCGCCGCGCGCCGGGGCGCCGGCCCGGCGTCGAGCCTGGCCGCGGGGCTGGAGGTCTGGGACGCGCAGCTCGCGACCCTCGGTGCGGACCTGCTGTCGGCGCGCCGGTACCTGCTCGCGCGGCTGGCCCCGTACGTCGCCCGGGCCTACGACGCCGTCGCCGAGACGGCACCGGGCGGGGTCGGCGCCGGTGCGGCGGCCGCCGGTGCCCCGGCCGACGTCGTGCGGGTGGCCTACCGCGGCTCGCTCGCCGAGCACCGCGGCGAGGGCGAGGAGGACTCCTCCGCCGAGGCCGCCCGCGAGCGGGGGGCGCCCGCGCGCGACGTCCTCGCCGCCCAGCTCCTCGCGGCGATGGAGGACCTGCGCCGCCGCGAGGTGGAGCGAGGGCTGACGCTCGTCGGTCCCCACCGCGACGACGTCGTCCTCACCCTGCGGGGGCTGCCGGCGCGGGGGTACGCCAGCCACGGGGAGTCCTGGTCGCTCGCGCTCGCCCTGCGGCTCGGCGCGTACGAGCTGTTGCGCAGCGAGGGGCCGGGCACGCCGTCCGAGCGCGAGCCCGTGCTGGTCCTGGACGACGTCTTCGCGGAGCTGGACGCGCGGCGCCGCGCCCGGCTGGCCGAGCTCGTGGCGGACGCCGAGCAGGTGCTGCTGACGGCCGCGGTGCCCGAGGACGTCCCGCCCCAGCTCACCGGGCGCCGCGTCCAGGTGCGTGCGGGCACGCTCGTGCTGCCGGACCCGTCGGGGTCCGGTGGGTCGGGCGGGGACGGTGGGTCGGGCGGGGACGGTGGCTCGGTCGGGGACGCGGCGGCGGAGGTCGAGGGGCGTGGCTGAGGACGCGAGGGAGGAGCCGGGCGCGACGCCGGAGGACGACAGGGGCGCGCCCGCCCCGGGCGCGACCGACTCCTCGGCCGACGCCGTCCGCGCCGCGCTGGGCCGCGCCCGGGCGGCGGCGCGCGAGCGCGGCCTGCTGCCGGGCGCCCCCGGCTCCCACGGCGCCGCCGCCCGCTCGGCCCGCCGCGAGAGGGACCAGCGACGCCGGGCCGGCCCGTCGATGTCGGGGGCGCGCCCCGACGACCGGGACCCCCAGACGATGGGGCGCAGCGTGGACCGTCTCGTGGGGGAGCTGGGCTGGTCGGCCCCCGTCGCCGTCGGCGGCGTCGTCGGCCGCTGGGAGCAGGTGGTGGGGCCCGAGGTGGCGGCGCACGCGGCGCCCGAGCGCTTCGAGGGCGGCGTCCTGACCGTCCGCGCCGACTCGACGGCGTGGGCCACCCAGCTGCGCCTGCTCGAGCCGGTGATCGCCCGTCGCCTCGACGAGGAGCTGGGCGCCGGCGTCGTCACGCGGCTGCAGGTCCGCGGGCCCGGTGCCCCCTCCTGGCGGCGCGGCCCGCGCCGGGCGGCCGGGGGCCGCGGTCCCCGCGACACCTACGGCTAATGGCGGCTACCGGACCGGTTCCGCAAGGGGCAGGGT
>NZ_JBBIAA010000012.1:0-34131 GCF_037482545.1 Pseudokineococcus basanitobsidens
CACCCCGGCTCGTCCCGACCGTCCCCGTCCCAGTCCCCCGTCAACGGCACCCCACCCACCATCGGCACCGACGCCACCGGCGTCGGCGTCGGGGTCGGCGTCGGGGTCGGCGTCGGCGTCGGCGTCGGCGTCGACACCCCGGGCACCACCGTGAAGCCCGAGGACCGCACACGGGGGTCGAGGCGGGCGAAGGTGTCGCGGGCCTGCTGGCCCGTGAGCACGAGGGTCGTCGCCCGGCCGTCCCGGAGCCCGCTTACCTCGACGCCCGTGCGCTCCGCGGACCCCCGCTCCGCCACGTGCACCGCGGTGACCGTGGTGAGGCCGACGGCGCGCGCCACCTGCGCCCGGGAGAACCCGACGGCCCAGCTGCGGTAGGGGTTCGTCGAGGCGGCGTCCCAGCGGCTGTCGTCCACCGGCCGCAGGTGGCCGACCTGCTTCGTGCCCCAGACGTAGGTGTTGCTCTCCGACCAGCCGCCGTGGGAGGAGGCGTAGAGGAGGTCGCGCGCGACGGCGCCGGTGGACGTCGTCATCACCGTCCCGGAGCCTCCCGAGGAGGTCCGGGAGACGGCCTGGGCCAGCTTCCCGCCGTAGCGGGCGTCGGTCTGCTGCTGGTCGTAGCCGTTCCACACCTGGTCGGCGGTGGTGGGGCGCACGACGTAGCCGCCCTCCGCCGCGACCCACCGCCCGACGAGGTAGGACCGGGCGGCGACGACCTGGGCCTCCTGCGCCGCCACCGGCCAGCTCACCGGCATCTCGCCGAGCCCGCGCAGGTACTTGTCCACCGCGGAGCCGCTCGCGTCGTCCTCCAGGACCTCCCGGACGTCCAGCCCGCTCGAACCGGCGGTGAAGCGGGTGAGGTCGCCGTCGCTGCGACGCACCAGGACGGCCGCCCCGGTGGCGCTGAAGGTCGACAGCCGGACGACGACGCCGCGGTGCTCGGCGCGCAGCTCCCCCCCGGCGGCGGTCGTGAGGACGTCCACCACCGGGGCGGTGCTCGACCCGCCGCTGCGGACGATGACCTCCGAGCCGGACCGTGACACCCGCCACGTGCTGCCGACCGGCTGCACCACCGTGCGCGCGCCGCTGCGCCAGCCGACCCCGCCGCTCTCGGCCCGCACGAGGGCGGACCCGCCGCCGTCGAGCATCCGGACCAGCACCCGGCCCGCGAGGGGACGCGACGCCGGGACGAGCCCCGGGTAGTAGGTCCGCAGGATGGTGTCCGAGGAGCAACCGAGCGTCGCCGCGCCCTGCGCGCCGTACTGGCTCATGCCGAGGCCGTGCCCCCACCCGTGCCCCTGGACGACGAGCTCGGCACCGGCCGGCGCGTCCGCCTCGGCCACCCCGGCCCCACCTGCAGGTGGGCACGCCGCCGCGGCGTACGCCGGACCGCCGGGCACGACGGCAGCTCCCAGGAGCAGGGCGACGAGCACCCCGCGCACGCGGGGCGCACGCGGACGGCCGGCGGGCGCGGGACGGCGGGAGGGGCGCAGGGGCGAGGCCATGGGGCAGCGCTCGGCCGTCCGCCCGCGCTCCTGGAGGGCGCGGGCGCCGGCTCAGCCTGCGAGCGCCGGCGGACCACCCTGACGGACGGCCGACGCGGCCTCCAGGAGCACACGCGCCCGGGCGGCGAAGCTGTGCTCACGACGGACCCGCTCGGCGGCGTCCCACCGCCGAGCGCCCGACGGGAACGCACGGGGCCCCCGCCGGACCAGGTCCACCAGCCCCGGCACGTCGTCGTACCACTGCACCAGGCCGCCGAAGACGTCGTCCACACCCACGACCCGGTCGCTCACGACCAGCGCGCCCGTCGCCGCCGCGTCGAAGAGGCGGTTCGAGGCGAAACCCTCCCGGCGCATGTCCTCCCAGTGGTCGTTGAGCACCACGCCCGCGCCGCGGTACACGCCGGCGAGCTCGCTGTTCGGCACGTGCGTGGCACGCAGCACACCCTCGGGCAGGCGCCCCTCCCACCCCCCGCCGACGACGGCGACGTCGACGCCGGCGGCGAGCAGCCCCGAGACGACGGGACGGTCGACCCCCCGCGAGTTGCCCACGAAGACGACCTCGTGCGACTCCCCGCGGACGACGGCGTCGGGGTGGAAGCGGCTCGGGTCCGTCGCCTGGAGCAGGGGGACGACCGGGCGGCCGGCGCGGCCGGTCGCTGCGGCCGACCACGTGCGGCTGGCGCCGAAGACCCGCTCGTACTGCGCCATCTCGGCCGTCGTGACGAGGTCGGGGTGGCTGATGACCCAGAGCAGGTTGACCGCCCCCGGCTGGGGCCGCAGCGGGATCTTCCCGCGCAGGCCCAGGACGACGTCGTCGAGCCGGGCGGTGCGGCGACCGAGGGCCGCCCTGCCGTCGACCACGACCTCCTGGCCGAGGTCGCGCAGGGCGCCGGCGAGCGACTCGGCGAAGTAGCCGTCGCCCCAGTGCCGCCCGCCCACCCCGGGCGGGGTGGCGGTCTGGATCGCCCACCGCAGGGACGGCCCTCCGCCGGCGGCGTGCCGCGCCGGCCGCACCGTGACGGGGCGCACGGCTGCCGGGGCGGCCGGGTCGTCCGCGGGCGGGTCCACGACGGGGGCCAGGTGGGCGACGGCCAGGCCCGCCGCCCGCCAGAGCTGGTCCCCCACGTCGGGCTCACGCCCCGCCCACCGCTGCCGCAGCAGGCCCCGGTCGGTCGTCCGCTGCTGCTCCCGCGCCGGCCGGGGGACCAAGGGTCGCGGGCGTGGGGCGACCCGCGTCCCGACGACGACCTCCACGTCGGTCCGCAGCACGAAGGAGCCACCCAGCACCTCACGAAGACGCAGGCAGAGATCGACGTCCCACCCCTCGTCGACCAGGAGCGGGTCCGCTCCCCGCACGCGCACGAGGTCCTCGGCCCGCAGGAGGAGCGCGTCACCCGCCAGGGCGGGGACGTCGACGACGGCCCCGAGCCGACGGGCGTCCTCGCGCGGGTGCTCCGCCAGCAGCGCGACCGGTGGCGCCGCTCGACGTGGAAACGTCCAGCCGCCGCCGGCGACGAGGTCCCGCCAGTCGGTCGTCAGCGGTCCGGCGGCCCGGACGCCGGGGCCCAGCGACGAGCGCAGGCGTCCGAGCGCCCCGTCGGGCAGGACGGCGTGGTGGGCGAGCACGAGGACGTGCTCGCCGGTCGTGAGCGCCAGCCCGAGGTCGAGCCCGAGGGGTGTGCTGACCGGGTCCGGCGCGGTGAGCACCCGCACCCGCGGCTCGCGGAGGGCGAGGGCGCCGAGCACCCGGCCGGTGGAGGGGCGGTGGCCGGGGTCGACCACGACGACCTCCACGTCCTCCCCGCCGTCCGGGTCGCCGGCGAGCGCCGACCGGACGGCGCGCCACGCGGTCCGCCAGCCGTCCTGCGCGACGACGACGACCGAGACCCGGCCCGGCGTACGGGCCACCGCCGCGAGGGCGTCCCAGTCCACGAGGTGACGGCGCCGCACCTCGTCCTTCCACGACCTCAGCTCGCGGACGCTGAGTCGGTCCGCGGCGCCTCGGTCGTCGTCGTAGCGCACGCCGACGAAGGGCAGGTGCAGCAGCCGGACGCGCTGCGCCACCCGCCACGCGAGGTCGTAGTCGACGGTGCGCCGCAGCGACGTGTCGAACCCGCCGACCTCGTCGAGGAGGGACCGCTCGAGGACGAGGACGTTCAGGTCCACGTGGTTGCGGACCGCGAGGTGCTCGACCTGCGCGTCGAGCCCGCGGTAGGACACCCCGCCGTCCCGGTGCACCTCGGAGACGGCGTACGCGGCGCGGGCCCCGGCGCCGGCCATCGCCGCCACGGCGGTCTGCAGGAAGGCGGGCCGCCACTCGTTGTCCGAGTCCAGGAACGCCACGTAGCGGCCGCGGGCGCGGGCGAGGCCGAGGTTGCGGGCCGCCGAGACGCCGGCGGGGGCGCTGCGGACCACCTCGATGCGCGGGTCCTCCCGCGCAAGCGCCTCGAGGACCTCGGGGGTGCCGTCGGTCGACCCGTCGTCGACGACGACGAGCTGCCACGCGGGCGTCGTCTGGTCCCGGACGGAGGCCACCGCGCGCGCGACGGCGACAGCGCGGTCGCGGACGGGCATCACGACGGTGACCGCGGGGCCCCCCTCGACCGACGCCGGCGGCGCGGACCAGCGGCCGACGAAGGCCCGGTCCACCGCCGCGTCGTGGTCGGGCGAGGTCCTCGGAGCCGTCCGGACCTGCTCGCGCCGGCTCCAGGCCCGCTGGCGGGCTCGCGCGTCGTCCAGGACCTCGCCCCACGTGGGGATCCGGCCGCCCACGGCTCCCACCGCCGCGGGCAGGGGGGTACCCGGCGTCGCCGTGGCGAGGAAGTGCCCCAGGGCGCCGTCACGGTGCGCGGGCGCTCTCGGGTGACGCTCGGCCCAGCGCAACGGGTCGAAGAGCGGGTGCGGGCTGGCGCCCGCCGGCTGCCCGACCTGCAGGTAGTGCACGAGCGGGTCCCGCAGGGCGGTGCCCCAGCGGTCCGGGAGGTACCACTCGGCCTCCAGCAGGAGGCAGGGCGACAGGCCCAGGAAGCGGCCCCGCTGGACGTAGTGCAGCACCGCCTGCGGACGCGTGCCGAAGCGACGCCCGGCCTGCGCCTCGTACCAGGAACGGTCGAAGAGGCCGGTCCGCAGCAGCAGGGTGACGGAGGCACCGCGCCCGGCGGCCTTCTTCGCCGTCCCCCGCGGCCCGGAGCCCACCACCCGTCGCACCGCCGCCGGAAGGCTCACCGGGCGCCTCGCCGCGCCCCGTCGCCGGCCCGCGGAGCCGGCGTCGCACGGCCGGCGCCGCCGGGGCGCGACGCGCGGACGGCACGGGGACGGCTGGCGCAGCGCACGGGCACCAGGGAAGCAGGTCGGCCGCACCGACGCGGCGGCGGCACGCCGACGTCACGGGTCGACCGCCGGGCAGGTGGCAGACTCTCGCCCGCCCTGGGCCCGCTGCCCCGGGCGAGCGCCCCGCCGACCCGACGAGGAGGACGAGTGAGCTTCGACCTGGCCGTGATCGGCCTGGGCTACGTGGGGCTCCCCCTGGCGCAGGAGGCGACGCGCAGCGGCCTGGCGGTGCTGGGTCTGGACAGCGACCCCGAGGTCGTCCAGGGGCTGATGGCCGGGCGCACCGCCGTTGACGACGTCTCCTCCGACGAGGTCCGCGCGATGGTCGCGGCGGGCTTCGTCCCCACGACCGACCCGAGCCTGCTGGCGCAGGCCGACGCCGTCGTCGTGTGCGTCCCCACCCCCCTGTCCGACGAGGGAGGACCGGACCTGTCGGCGGTCCTGGCGGCCACGGACGCGGTGGCGGCCGCGCTGCGGCCCGGGCAGCTGGTGGTCCTGGAGTCGACGACGTACCCCGGGACCACGGAGACCGTCGTCCGCCCGCGGCTGGAGCGGGGCGGGCTCGTCGTCGGCACGGACGTGCACCTGGCCTTCTCGCCGGAGCGCATCGACCCCGGCAACCGTCGGCACACCCTGCGGACCACGCCCAAGGTCGTGGGCGGCTGCACCTCCGCGTGCACCCGGCGCGCGGCCGACCTCTACGGGCGACTGGTGGATCAGGTGGTCGTGGCGGCCTCCCCCCGCGAGGCGGAGATGTCCAAGCTGCTGGAGAACACCTACCGGCACGTCAACATCGCGCTGGTCAACGAGACAGCCAGGTTCTGCCACGAGCTCGACATCGACATCTGGGACGTCGTGCGCTGCGCGGCGACCAAGCCCTTCGGCTTCCAGTCCTTCCGCCCCGGCCCCGGGGTGGGAGGGCACTGCATCCCGATCGACCCGAGCTACCTGTCCTACGCGGTGAAGGCGCAGCTGGGCTACCCGTTCCGCTTCGTCGAGCTGGCCCAGGAGATCAACCAGTCGATGCCCGGGTACGTCGCGCGGCGCGTGCAGGACCTCCTCAACGAGCAGGGCCGGGCGGTGAAGGGGTCTCGCGTCCTGCTGGTCGGGACGACCTACAAGCCGGACATCGCCGACCAGCGCGAGACCCCGGCCTACGGCGTCGCCCGTGCCCTGCGCGCCCTGGGCGCCGTCCTGCGCCAGCACGACCACCTCGCGCCGTCCCTCGTCGTCGACGGCGACCCCGTGGACGGCCTGGACGAGCTGCTCCCGGGGGCCGCTGACGTCGCCGTCGTGCTCCAGCACCACAGCGCGCTCGACGTGGGCGCCCTGCGCGCCGCGGCCCCCGTGGTCCTCGACACGAGCGGGACCCTCGAGGTGGCCGAGCAGGTGGTGCGGCTGTGAGCACGGAGGCCTCCCTGCGGGCCGCCGACGCGGGTCTGCCCCGCGTCGGACGCCGTCCGACCCTGGCCGGGTACGGCCTCGAGCTCTGGCGTCGGCGACAGCTGACGGCCGAGCTGGCCCGCTCCCGGTTCCGCGCGGAGAACGAGGCGAACCGCCTCGGCATGGCCTGGATCGTCATCCGCCCGCTGCTGAACGCCGGGGTCTACGGCGTCGTCTTCGGCCTGCTGCTGCGCAGCAGCACCCGGCCGGACAACTTCGTGCCGTTCCTCGTCATCGGCATCTTCGTCTTCCAGTTCTTCGCCGGCTGCCTGACGGACGGGGCGCGGGCCATCACGGGGAACGTCGGTCTCGTCCGCACCCTCAGCTTCCCCCGGGCGGTCCTCCCGCTGTCGCTGGTCCTGCAGAACGTGCTGGCGCTGGTCCCGATGATGCTGACCGCCGTCGTGCTGGTCCCCGTCTTCGGCGAGCCGCTGCGGTGGAGCTGGTTGCTGGCCCTGCCGGCTCTGGGCCTGCTCGTGCTCTTCACGACGGGGGTCGCCCTCGCCTCGGCGCGTCTGACGCTGCACGTGCGCGACGTCACGCAGCTGATCCCCTTCGTCACCCGACTGCTCTTCTACATCAGCGGCATCTTCTTTTCGATCGACCGCATCGGCCTGCCCCCGGCGGCCGAGCTGGTCGCCCGCCTCAACCCCGTGCAGGTGTACATCACCCTGGTCCGCAGCGGCTTCTTGACGGAGGTCGAGGCGACGAGCGGCACGTGGCTGCTCGGCGTGGGCTGGGCCGTGCTCGCCCTCGTGGTCGGTGCCCTCTTCTTCTGGGCGGCGGAGGAACGCTATGGGCGCGTCTGAGGCGGCGTCGGCGGCCCTGGGCACCTCACGGCCGACGGTGATCGTCGACGACGTCCACGTCGACTACCAGGTGTACGCGACGGGCAAGCGCGCGCGGACCGAGACGCGCGCGCTCCGCCGACCGACGGGGATGAGGGAGTCCAGGACGATCCACGCCCTCAGGGGGGTGTCCCTCACCGCCTACGAGGGCGACAGCATCGGCGTGGTCGGGCACAACGGCTCCGGCAAGAGCACGCTCATGAGGACGATCGCCGGCCTGTCGGCCCCGGTGCGCGGCGCCGTCTACGCCGACGGCCAACCGGCGCTGCTGGGGGTCAACGCCGCCCTCATCGGCGACCTCTCGGGCGAGCGCAACGTGGTCCTCGGAGGCCTGGCGCTCGGCATGTCGCGCGAGGAGGTCGCCGCCCGCTACGACGAGATCGTGGACTTCGCCGGCATCGGCAGCGCCATCGACCTCCCGATGGCCACGTACTCCTCCGGCATGGGCGCCCGGCTCCGCTTCGCCATCGCAGCCTCCGCCACCCACCGGGTCCTCCTGGTCGACGAGGCGCTCGCCGTGGGCGACGCGGCCTTCCGTCAGCGCAGCGAGAGCCGCATCAAGGAGCTCCGGGACGAGGCCGGCACCGTCTTCCTCGTCAGCCACTCCATGGGCACCATCCGCGAGACCTGCACGCGCGGGATCTGGATCGACCACGGCGAGCTCCGCGCCGACGGGCCGGTGGACGAGGTCGTCACCGCGTACGAGAAGTCGGTGCGGTGAGGTGCGCGTCGACCACGAGGACCGGGGGCCGGGGGACGGCGGTGGCCGGGACGCGAAGGCGTTGAGGGTCCTCGTCGTCACCGTCGTCCACGACCCCGAGGACGCTCGGATCCGGCACCGTCAGCTCGTCTCCCTGCTGGAAGAGGGGTGCGAGGTGACCTACGCAGCGCCGTTCTCCGCCTACGGCCGCAGCGCTCCCGACGACGTCGTCCCGGTCGACCTCCCCCGCGCGGCGGGCCGACGACGGCTGAGAGCCCTCCTGGCCGCCCGCCGCCTGGTGCGGACCGCCGGACCGGACCACGACGTCGTCCTGCTGCACGACCCGGAGCTGCTCCTCGCCCTGCCGCTGCGGTGGCCGGGCACCGGCCGGCCGGCCGTCGTCTGGGACGTCCACGAGGACACCGCCTCGGCACTGTCGATGAAGGCGTGGCTGCTGGGGCCTGCCCGCCGGCTCCTGCCCGCGGCCGTCCGGGCGGTCGAGCGCCTCGCCGAGCGGCGCCTGCGGCTGACGCTCGCCGAGACCGGCTACGCCGACCGGTTCCGGCGCCGGCACCCGGTGGTGCCCAACAGCGTCCTGGTGCCGCACTCCGACGTACCGCCACCGGGCGAGGACCGGGTCGTCTACCTCGGGCGCGTGACCGCCCCCCGCGGAGGGCTCGACCTCGTCGAGCTGGGCCGCCTGCTCGCCGGGGAGGTCGTCGTCGAGGTCGTCGGCCCGGCGGACGCCGACGTCCGCGAGCAGCTGAGGTCCGCGCACGACGCCGGGGCGGTGCGCTGGCGCGGCTTCGTGCCGAACGACGAGGCCCTCGCCGGTCTCCCGGGCGCGCTGGCCGGCCTGTCGCTCCTGCACGACGAGCCGAACTACGCCCACTCGCGACCGACGAAGGTCATGGAGTACATGGCGCACGGGTTGCCCGTGCTCACCACGCCGACCCGGGCGGCGGTCGAGCTGGTGGGCAGGGCCGGCAGCGGGGTCGTCGTCCCCTTCGAGGACCCGGAGGCCGCGGCGGCGGCCGTGCGAGCCCTACGCGACGACCCGGGACGGCGGCGTTCCCTGGCCGAGGCCGGTCGAGCCCACGCGCTCGCGGAGCTCGACTGGCGCCTGGACGGGCATCGCTTCGTCGCGCAGCTGCGCGAGTGGGCGGCCGCCCCGCGCTGAGGACCTGGGCTGCGGGCGACGCCCCGGGCCCCGGTGGGCGCTCAGCCGCCCTCGGCCGGGGAGATCGGGCTCCGGGCACCCGCGAGGGCGCGCGGGCTGGTCAGGAAGCCGGCCCCCCAGGCGACGTGCATGACGCCGTAGACCGCGGCGAGGGCGACCCGCCCCCGCACGCCCAGGCCGCCGCCCAGGGCGGCGGAGCCGGCGAGCAGGAGGGCCGCGTACCCGGCGGGCAGCACGAGCGCGGGGCGCCAGCGGAGGCCGAGGGCGAGGCCCGCGCCGGCACCGACCACGGCCGCGGGCGGGGCCAGGTAGCGCGGTGACAGCGTGGAGGTGTCCCGGCGCACGATCGCGCGCCGCCAGCGCCCGTAGTGGAAGTACTGGCGGGCCAGGGCCGACGGGCTCGAGCGGGGTCGGTAGGAGACCCGGAGGCGCGGGTCGAACCACACGAGTCCGCCGGCGCTGCGCAGCCGGTGGTTCAGCTCCCAGTCCTGGGCGCGCAGGTAGTGCTCGTCGTAGCCGCCGACACGCTCCAGCGCGGCGCGACGGAAGACGCCGAGGTAGACGGACTCGGCCGGGCCCGCCCGGCCACCGGTGTGGAAGGGCGCGCTGCCGACGCCGAGCTTCGTCGTCATGGCCCGGGCGACCACCCGCTCGAACGGGGTGCTCCCCTCCGCCGCCATGACGCCGCCGACGTTGTCGGCGCCCGTCGCGAGCAGGGCCTCGACCGCCGTGGCGACGTACCCGGGCGGGAGCATGGAGTGCCCGTCGACCCGGACGAGGACGTCGTGCCGGGCGCGGGCGACGGCGGCGTTCAGCCCGGCCGGCGTGGCGCCCCGGGGGTCGGGGTTGTCCACGACGACGACGCGCCCGCCGGTGCTCGCCGCGAGCCGGTCGGCGACCTCCCGGGTGCCGTCGGCGCTGCGCCCGACGGACACGACGACCTCGAGCTCGCCGTCGTAGTCCTGGGCGAGCGAGCGCAGGACGCTCTCCTCGAGGTGCCTCGCCTCGTCCAGGACCGTCATCACGACCGAGACGGCAGGGGACCGGGCGGCGCGGGCCGCGGCGTCGTCGGAGGGGTTCATGGCGTCGCTCACGGTAGCGTCCGGGACCATGCGTGGGATCATCCTGGCCGGCGGCACGGGCACGCGCCTGTGGCCCATCACCCGGGCCATCAGCAAGCAGCTGATGCCGGTCTTCGACAAGCCGATGATCTACTACCCGCTCTCGACGCTGATGATGGCGGGCGTCCGCGAGGTCCTCGTCATCACGACGCCCGAGGACTCGGACTCCTTCCGGCGACTGCTCGGCGACGGGTCCGACCTCGGCATGGAGATCTCCTACGCCGTCCAGCCGCGGCCGGAGGGCCTGGCCCAGGCCTTCGTCATCGGCGCCGACTTCATCGGCGACCAGCCCGTCGCGCTCGTGCTCGGCGACAACATCTTCTACGGCACCGGGCTCGGCACGGCGCTCAAGCGCCTGACCGACGTCCGGGGCGGGCACGTCTTCGCCTACCACGTGAGCAACCCGCGCTCCTACGGCGTCGTGGAGTTCGCCGACGACGGCCGGGTGCTCTCGCTGGAGGAGAAGCCGCAGCAGCCGAAGAGCTCCTTCGCCGTCCCCGGCCTGTACTTCTACGACGCCGACGTCGTCGACATCGCCCGCGGCATCACCCCGAGCGCCCGGGGCGAGCTGGAGATCACCGCGGTCAACGCGGCCTACCTGCGGCGCGGCGACCTGACCGTCTCGGTGCTGGAGCGCGGGACCGCCTGGCTCGACACGGGCACGGTCGACGACATGATGGCGGCCTCGGAGTTCGTCCAGGTCGTCGAGGCCCGCCAGGGGTACAAGATCGGGTGCATCGAGGAGATCGCCTGGCGGGAGGGCTGGGTCGACGACGACCAGCTGCGCGCGCTGGCGGAGCCTCTGCGCAAGAGCGGGTACGGCGAGTACCTGGTCGACCTGCTCCGGCGCTAGACGGGCCGTCGTGGGCCGAGCGACGCCTCGAGCCGCCGCAGACCGGCCCGCACCCGGGCGCGGGGCCCGCGGGCCGGCTCCGCACGCGCGACGCGGACCTGCCGGGCGACCTCGGCCGCGGTACCCGGTCGCTGCAGGCGGACCTGTGCCGTCGTCCCGTAGGTGCGGCGGAGCTCCGTCATCTCCGCCTCCCGATCACGGCCGGGCAGCAGCTCGACGACGTACCCGGCCCGTCGGTACGGCGCGAGGACGGGGCGGTCGACGACCACGACGGGTGTGTGGTCGTCGGCCTGCTGCCGCGACAGGCGGAGGCCCTCGACCACGAGCCCGGCGTCGGCCACCTCGGCGTCGTCGAGCACGACGAGCACGACGGGGACGTCCCGCGGCCGGAACCCGTCACCGCGGCGCAGCCCCGGGGGAGGCCCCCCGGCGAGCCGCGCCAGCCGGTAGAGCGCGGGACCGGCGACCCGCGCAGCGGCCCGGCGCAGCAGCGCGCGCCCGATCACGGCTGCCCCGCCGCGGCCCGGACGGCGTCGCGCGCGCGGCGGGCCTCCACGGCGTCCCCGCCACGGGCCACCGCCTCGACGGCCGCCATCGCCTCCGCGGCACCGTTGCCCGGCCACATCTCCGCGCTGCGCGTCCTCAGCCGCTCCCGGAGGCCCGCGTCGGCGACCAGGTCCCCCAGGGCCTCGCGGGAGGCGGGCTGCCGGGGGTCGAGCTCCAGACCGACGCCGTGGTCCCGCGCCCAGCGCGCGCGGCGGGGCTGGTCGTCGAGCTGGGCCTGCACGCCGACGAAGGCCCCCGCCCCCCCGAAGGCCACCGTCTCGTGGAACGTGTTGTAGCCGGCGGCGGTGACGACGACGTCGAAGGCGGCCAGGTAGCGGCTGAGCGGCGACAGGCTCAAGGACCGCACGCCGTGACCGGTGCTGGTCGACCGCGCGATGGAGGGACGGACCAGGCAGACCTCGACGTCGGGCACCCGGCGGCGCAGCGCCCTGACGATCCCCCCCAGCTCGGAGTCGACGTCCTGCCAGCTGCCGGCGCCCAGCGTCACGAGGGCCGTCGGCACAGCAGGGTCGAGGTCGAGCTCACGGCGAGCCCGGACGGCCGGGAGCACCTCGTCCTGGTCCAGGAGGGTGACCGGGCGCACAGGGAGGGCGTCCCGCCGCCCGACCGTCAGGCCGGCGTCGTAGGCAGCGGCCAGCTCGCCGGGCTCCAGCACGAGGTCGAACTGCCGGGTCAGGGCGAGCTGGCGGGCACCGATGCCGGGCTTCCACATCGGACGGCGGCTCCAGACCAGCCGCAGGCGGGGGTGGTCACGCCGGGCCTCGGCGACCGCACGGTAGGGGTAGGTGCCGTCGAAGACGAGGACGTCCGGGTCGGCCTGCTCGATCGCCGCGCCCAGACGGCGGTGCAGCACGACGTTCCACCGACGCGCGGAGACGCCCATGTCGTCGGCGGAGGGCACGTACTGGTACGGCATCCCCGCGGGCACCGCCTGCGCGACGGCCGAGGACATCGACACGACCGAGACCTCCGTCCCCGTCGACGCCCGCCGCCCGAGGGCGAGCAACCGGGTGAGGTGGCCCATCCCCGACCCGTTGGAGCTCACCAGCATCACCCGGGGCCCGCCGTCCCGGCGACCAGACCGCTCAAGAGCCGTCCCACCGTGCACCGGACCAACCCTAGGGGGTGGCGCGGGGGACGGTCGGCGGCCGGCGGAGGCGCTCGGCGGCAGCGATGGACGGCAGTGGTCGGGGCACCGCCCGACGAGTGGCCGGGCGCCGCCGATCGGGGCACGGCGCCCGCCGAGGGGTCCAGCGTCGGCCAGGGCGTGACGACAGCACAGGCATGGCTCTCCACCTACGACGTCGACGCCTCGTCGTGCCCCTGCTGGTCTGCGCCGCGCTGCTCGCCGCCTCGGCGGCGCCCGCGTCCGCCGAGGGGCGGACGACGAGGACGAGCTGGACGACCTCGAAGGCCTTCGTCGGGGCCGTCGCTGCGCTCCGCGCCGGCGACACGCTCGAGCTGGCGCCGGGCACCTACGACATCGGCGCCGTGAAGCCGACGTTGCACCAGGGGACGAGCTCGGCGCCGATCCGCCTCACCGCAGCCGACCCCGACCGACCCCCGCACCTCCGGGGGCACCTCATCCTCGAGGACGCCGACCACTGGTCCGTGACGCACCTGAAGATCACGGCCACGGTCCCGGACGAGCCCGCCCTCAAGATGGCCGGCGGCACCGGGTGGTCGGTCACCGACAGCGAGTTCACCGGAGCCGCCTCGACGCGGGACTACGCCAACGTCGCCATCGACAGCAACCGCTACACCCGGACCGCCCCGTCGGACTGGTCCTTCTCCGACAACTGCGTGCACGACGCCGCCCCACGCCCGGAGGGCGACCCGGCCGGTTACCACAACCTGTACGTCAACGCGGAGGGCGGCGGACGCGGCGGCCTGATCACCCGGAACGTGATGTACGGCGCCCCGGGGGGCGCCAACATCAAGATCGGCGCCGGGGGCAACACCGCCGTCCGGGGCGCCTGGGGGGTACGGGTCGAGTACAACACCCTCTTCGACGCCGCCTGGCAGATCTTCCTCTTCGGGGACATCGACGACATCTCCGTCCGCCGCAACCTGCTCGTGCGGTCGACCGGCGGGCCCTCGGTCAGCACCGGTCAGTACTTCCACTCCCTGCCGGGCGGCGCGGTCCGCGTCGACAGCCAGGACAACTACGGCTACCAGCTCGGAGGACGGCCGACCTTCGCGCTGTCCAGCCCGACGTCCAGCTACCTCGACGCGGGCAACTTCGAGGGGAGTGACCCCCGCTTCGCCGTGGGCTGCGGACGGTTCCGCCCCACCGAGCCGGCCGCCGCCCGGTACGGGCGCTACGGGGCCGAGCCGCACGACGGGACCCCTGCCATGGTCTGCACCGCCGCGTGGGCGGGCGAGACCCGTCGACCGGCATGAGGGTGCGGGCCTGACGCCCGCCTCAGCGGGGGAGGAGGACCGCGCTGCTCGCCGCCTCCCAGCGCTCGTCCCACGGTCCGACGGCCTCGACGCCGAGCGCGTCGAGGCGCGCGTGCCCCAGCACGCTCCACGCCGGTCGGGGCGCAGGCCGTGGGAAGGCGTCCGACGTCGTCGCCTCGACACGCCGAGGGTCGTGCCCGGCGGACCGGGCCACCGACCGGGCCAGGTCGTGCCACGTCGCCCGCCCGCTCGAGGTCGCGTGGTAGACCCCGCCCGGGACCTCGGCCTCGACGAGGCGTCCCACCAGCTCGGCGACGTCGCGCGACCACGTCGGCTGCCCGACCTGGTCGTCGACGACCGCGATGGTGTCCCGCTCCTCCAGCAGCCTCGTGACGGTCCTCGGGAAGCACGGACCGTCTCCGTAGAGCCACGCCGTGCGCACGACCATGTGCTGAGGATCGGCCGCCAGGACCGCCCACTCCCCCGCGGCCTTCGAGCGGCCGTACGCCGACCTGGGCGCCGGCAGGGCGTCCTCGGCGTAGGGCTCCGACGCCTGCCCGGAGAACACGTAGTCGGTGGAGACGTGCACGAGCCGGGCGCCCGCTGACGAGCAGGCGGCTGCGAGGTTGGCCGCCCCGACCGCGTTGACCACGAACGCCTCGGCCTCGTGCTCCTCCGCGGCGTCGACCGCCGTGTAGGCGGACGCGTTGACCACGACGGAGGAACCCGCCACGGCGTCGCGGCACGCCGCGGCGTCGGTGACGTCGAGGTCGCCGCGTGCGAGGGCGGCGACCTCGACGTCCTGCGGGGCGAGCACGTCGACCATCTCGCGACCGAGCATCCCGGCGGCGCCCACCACGGACCAGCGTGTCCTCGACATCCCTGCATCTTCGCAGGAGCACGAGAGCTCCGTCGCCGAGGCGGTGGACCGGCGGCGGAGGCCAGGACGGTCCGGCCCACCGGCGCCAGGCCACCGCCGGCGACGGCAGCACCTGGAGCGACGACGTGCGAGCCGGTCACGCCCGGGTGGGTGACGTCCCGGGCGGAGCGCAGGGGCACCGCTCATCCCGGCGCCCCCGACGACCGAGACACCGTCGACGACGAAGGCAGCACGACGCAGACCGGAGGAGCAGATGCACCGCAGGCATCATCGAAGGACGCTGGCCGCAGCCGGCCTCGCGACCTCGATCGTCCTCGGCGGGGCCACGGTCCCCGGCGCGGGCGCCGAGACGAGGGCGACACCCGCGGCCGCCGCCGAGACCGCGACCTCCATCTCGGGGACGGACGCCCCCGTCCGCGTGCACGTCGGGGCACCCCTCACGCCGGTCGCGGTCACGGTGGTGACCGCCGGGGAGGTGGATGCCGCCGGGACCAGGCTCGTCGACAGCCGCCGGACGACCGTCGCCCAGGCCAGCAGCGCCGGCCCCGAGACGGGACGGCCGCGGGTGCAGAAGATGTCGGTCGGCGTGGTGGGTCGCGACGTGCCCCACTGGGGGGCCATGACCTGGGAGATCACCGCCTGGACCGCCAGCGACGGGGACTGCGCCTTCGGCACCACCTCGGTGACGACGGACGTGCGGGCCCACGCGATGCTCGGGCTCGCCGCCTCCCGCACCGGCTCTACGGTGCGGATCAAGGGGTCCCTGCGGGCCTACCACAACCTCGAGGGGCGCTACGTGGCGTGGTCGGGCCGTCCCGTCTCGGTGCAGCGGTGGACGGGGTCGTCCTGGGTGCAGGTGGCCGGCGTGCGCACGAACGCCCAGGGTGACGTCGCGCTCACGCTGGGCGTGCCGAAGGGCGCACAGCTTCGGCTCGTGGCGGCCGACACGAGCGGCACCTGGGGCGCGACCAGCCGCACCGCGACCGCCTGACCGCGGGGATCGGCCACCGCCCACGCCCCGCGGGCGGTGGCCGGGCCGCAGCGACCGCCTCCTAGGGTTCGCCCATGCCTGTCGAGCCCCTGGACATCGAGGGCGCGTTCGTCGTGCGCCCGACCCAGCACCGCGACGCACGCGGCGTCTTCATGGAGTGGTTCACGGAGGGCGCCTTCACCGGTCAGACCGGCCACCCGCTGCGGCTGGCGCAGGCGAACTGCAGCGTGTCCGCCGCCGGCGTCGTCCGCGGCATCCACTTCGCCGACGTCCCGCCCGGCCAGGCGAAGTACGTCTTCTGCCCCTCCGGCGCCGTCCTGGACGTCGTCGTCGACATCCGCGTCGGGTCGCCGACCTTCGGGCGGTGGCGCTCGGTGCTGCTGGACGACGTCGACCGCTGCGCCGTGTACCTCGCCGAGGGCCTCGGCCACGCGTTCATGTCGCTCGCCGAGGGCAGCACCGTCGTCTACCTGTGCTCCGAGGGCTACTCCCCCGGCCGCGAGCACGGCATCGACCCGCGCGACGCCGACCTCGCCATCACCTGGCCGACGCAGGACCGCGACGGCAACCCGCTCGAGCCGCTGCTCAGCGAGAAGGACACCGCCGCACCCACCCTGGCGCAGGCGCGTGACCAGGGCCTCCTGCCGACGGCGGAGCAGGTCGCCCGGCACGTCGGTGCCCTCCGGGTGGGCTGACCGTCACGGCGCTGCGTGACGCCCCGTCGCGGTCGTCACCGCACGTCGACGGCTGAGGACGGGCGCACGGACGACCACCGCGACGCGCCGAGGACGACCCAGTAGCCGCCCAGGACGCCGCCCTATCCTCACGCGCATGCCGAGCCAGCCCGACGCCCGCAGGGCCCCCGCCCCGCCGGACGAGGAGCCGCGCTGGGGCCCGTCGACCACCTACCGCGCGCGGCCGCGGCTGCGCCGCACCGAGGAGGACGGGCAGCGCTCCCAGCTGCCCGCCCCGTCGCGCCCCCGGCCCGCCGGTGCGCACCAGCCGTCCGCCGCCGCGCCCCGCCGCAGCGGTCCGGAGGCCCGGCCGGCGACGGCGGGCACGACCTACGGGCGACGACGTCCGAGCTCGGCGCGGGTGCGGCGCCGACGCGCCGGGCTGGTGCTGGTGGCGGTGCTCGTCGTGGCGGCGGTCGTGGTCTACCCCGTGGCGCTGGGCCTCACGGCGCTCGGCGCCCTGAACCGCGTCGACGCCCTCGGCGACTCGGCCGTCGCGGACACGCCGGGCACGAACATCCTGCTCGTGGGCTCCGACAGCCGGGAGGGGACGACCATCGGCGGCGACGCCCCCGGGGCCCGCACGGACTCGATCCTGCTGCTGCACGTCCCGAGCGGCGGCGGGCCCGACGTGCTCGTGAGCATCCCCCGTGACTCCTACGTCGACGTCCCGGGCTACTACGAGACGAAGATCAACGCGGCCTTCTCCCTCGGCGGCGCCCCGCTGCTCGTCGACACGGTCGAGGAGGCCACGGGCCTGCACGTCGACGACTACGTCGAGACCGGCTTCACCGGCTTCGCGGGCATCGTCGACGCCGTCGGGGGGGTCGAGATGTGCCCGGAGACCGCGATCGAGGACCCGAAGGCGCGGCTCGACATCCCGGCCGGCTGCCAGGAGATGGACGGCGACACGGCGCTCGGCTACGCCCGCACCCGCTACGAGGACCCGCGCGGCGACATCGGCCGGGCCGAGCGCCAGCGGGAGCTCATGGCCGCGATCGCGGACGAGGGCGCCTCCCCGGGTCTGCTGCTCAACCCCTTCCGCGCCCTGCCCACCGCCCGCGCCGGGGGCGAGGCGCTCACCGTGGACGACGGCACGGGCCTGTGGGACCTCGTCACCTTCGCCCGCGGCATGCGGGGCGCGTCCTCCGCGGACGGCATCTCCATGGCCGTCCCGGTGGCCTCGACCGACCGGATCACCAACTCCGGTCAGGTCGTCGACTGGGACGAGGAGCAGGCCGACGCGCTGTGGTCGGCGCTGCGCGAGGACGACACCGAGGCGGTGCAGGCCATCGCCGCCGCTCAGGAGCAGGGCGCCTGAGCCAGGACGCGGCGCTACGTCGCCTCAGCGTTCGAGCGTGGTGAGCCGTGCGTCGACCGCACCCAGGGAGGCCCGGACGGCCGTCATCGCCTCCTCGATGCCGACGACGCGCTCGTCGAGCCGCTCGAAGCGGCGCTCCACGCCGTCGAACCGGTGGTCGACCTGCTCGAAACGCCTGTCCACCTGCTCGAAACGCTTGTCGACCTGCTCGAAGCGCTTGTCCACCTGCTCGAAACGCTTGTCGACCTGCTCGAAGCGGGCACCCATGTCCGTGCGCAGGTCGGTGAGACGGCTCCCCAGCACACCCACGACGGCGAGGACGGCCGTGAGGGCGACGGCGAACCCGCCGATCATCGCGGTGACGAGGAGCTCGGTCGGGACCACCCGTCGACGGTACGCGCCCCTGCGGTGCAGCCCCGTGCCGTCGTCCACAGCCTCGGGCGCGGTCCCGCGCTGGCCGGGCGCGGGCTGCCGCACCACGATGTCGCCGTGCCCACCTCGACGCCCCACCGCAACGACCCCGACGTCGTCCGCCGCCTGCTGACCGACACGGGGCGGTGGGCGGTCGTGGGCCTGTCCGCGAACGAGGACCGCCCCGCCTTCGGCGTCGCCCGGTTCTTGCAGGAGCGCCTCGGCGTCGAGATCGTCCCGGTGCACCCGCGGGCCGACGACGTCCACGGCGAGCACGGGGTGCGTGACCTCGACGCCGCCGCCGAGCACGGGCCGCTCGACGTCGTCGACTGCTTCGTCAACTCCTCCCGGGTCGGTGCCGTCGTCGACGACGCGATCCGCCTCGGCGCGCGCGCCGTGTGGCTGCAGCTCGGCGTGGTGGACGACGCCGCCGCCGCCCGGGCGCGCGAGGCCGGTCTCGACGTCGTCATGGACGCCTGCCCCGCGATCGAGGCGCCGCGTCTGGGACTGGTCTAGGCCCGGCTCCTCAGCCGCCGGAGACCCGCTCCCGCAGCGCGGCCCCCTTCGCCTCGGCGGTGGCGCGCAGGTCGTCCTGGAACCTCGTCATCCGCGCGCGCAGGTCGGCGCCCCGCTCGTCGTCGCCGGCGGCCAGCACGCGCACCGCCAGCAGCCCAGCGTTGCGCGCCCCGCCGACCGACACCGTCGCGACGGGGACGCCGGCCGGCATCTGGACGATGGACAGCAGCGAGTCCATGCCGTCGAGGTGGGCCAGCGGCACCGGCACCCCGACGACGGGCAGCGGCGTGAGCGCGGCGAGCATCCCGGGCAGGTGCGCCGCCCCCCCGGCCCCGGCGACGAGGACGCGCAGCCCCCGCTCGGCGGCGCAGCGGCCGTACTCGACCATCCGCTCGGGCATCCGGTGGGCGGACACGACGTCCACGGCGTGCGGGACGTCGAACTCGGCCAGCGCCGTCGAGACGGCCTGCATGACCCGCCAGTCCGAGTCCGAGCCCATGACGACGCCGGCCACCGGGGCGCCGTGGCCGACCACGGCGCCGAGCGGCCCGTCCTCGCGCGCGCTCACTCGTCGACCTCCCCGGCGACGAAGGCGGCGGCGTGCCGGGCACGGGCCCGCACGTCGTCGAGGTCGTCGCCCCAGGCGGTGACGTGCCCCAGCTTGCGGCCCGGCCGGGGGGACTTGCCGTACAGGTGGACCTTGACCCCCGGGTCACGTGCCATGACGTGCAGGTAGGAGCGGTACATCTGCGCCGGGTCCTCGGCGGCGCGGTCGGGACGGGACGAGCCGAGCACGTTGACCATGACCGTCCACGGCGCCCGGGCCCGCGTGGACCCCAGCGGCAGGTCGAGCACCGCCCGCAGGTGCTGCTCGAACTGCGAGGTCGTCGCCCCGTCCTGGGTCCAGTGGCCGGAGTTGTGCGGGCGCATGGCCAGCTCGTTGACGAGCACCTGCCCGTCGGGGGTCTCGAAGCACTCGACGGCGAGCACCCCCGTGGTCCCCAGCTCGCCCGCGACCCGCAGCGCGACGTCGACGGCCCGGGCGGCGACGTCCTCGTCGAGGTCCGGTGCGGGGGCGGTGACCTCGGAGCAGACCCCGGCGGTCTGGACCGTCTCCACGACCGGCCACGCCGCGGCCTGGCCGGAGGGGCTGCGGGCGACGAGGACGGCGAGCTCGCGGACGAAGGCGACCCGCTCCTCGGCGAGCAGCGGCCCGTCCGTGGCGTCGAACCAGTCCTGCACCCCGTGCGCCGCCGCGGCGTCGGCCAGGACGCGCACGCCCTTGCCGTCGTAGCCGCCGCGCGGCGTCTTGAGGACGACGGGCCAGCCGACGTCCTCCCCGAAGCGCGCGAGCGCGTCGGCGTCGGCGACGGCGGCCCAGCGCGGGCACGGGACGCCGAGGTCGGTGAGCCGGCGACGCATGACGAGCTTGTCCTGGGCGTGGACGAGCGCGTCGGGTCCCGGGCGGACGGCGACGCCCTCGGCGGCGAGCGTGCGCAGGTGCGCGGTCGGCACGTGCTCGTGGTCGAAGGTGAGCGCGGCGGCCCCGGCGGCGGCGGACCGCAGCGCGTCGAGGTCGGTGTGCGCCCCGAGGTGGACGTCGGGGACGACGAGCGCCGCGCTCTCCCCCACCCCGGTGGCCAGGACCCGCAGGCCGACACCCAGCTCGACCGCCGCGGGCTGGAGCATCCTGGCCAGCTGCCCGCCGCCGACGACGGCGACCACGGGGAACCCGGGGCCCGCCCCGACGCGCTCCCCCTCGGGACGCTCGGCCGCGGGTGACGTCACGGGGCTGCTCACGGGGCGCGAGGCTATCGGCGGCCGGCCGCACGAGCTGCTGCCGCCGCGCTGCAGGTCTCCTGCCCGCGTGCCGATGGCACACCCGTCCGCGGCGCCCCGGCACCGGGCCGTCCCACGGGGCGCGGCTAGCCTCGCCGGACCGCCCCGTGCCGCCGGCCCGCGGCCCCACCCTGCGCAGGAGGACGGACATGGCGAGTCGCACGCCCGTGGCACGTCGTACGCCGGGGCGCACGCGGGCGAGCGCCGGCCGCCTGCTGCGCCTCCCTCGAGGGCTGTCCGAGGAGCTCACCCGCTTCCTGCTCGTGGGCGGGGCGGGCTTCGTCGTCGACGTCGGCCTCTTCACGCTCCTGCGCCTCGGCTCGGTCGGCCTGCTGGAGGACAAGCCGCTGACGGCCAAGGTGCTCTCGGCGGCCGTCGCGACCGTCGTCACCTGGCTCGGCAACCGCTGGTGGACGTGGGGTCACCGCACCACCTCCTCCACCCGGCGCGAGCTCCTGCTGTTCGTGCTCATGAACCTCGTGGGCACCGGGCTCGCGTTGCTGTGCCTCGGTGTCTCGCACTACGTCCTGGACCTGCGCGGCGTGGTGGCGGACAACGTCGCCGCCAACGGGGTCGGGCTCGTCCTCGGCACCACCTTCCGCTTCGTCGCCTACCGCACGGTCGTCTTCCGCGACGCCCCCGCACGGCCCGGCGCGCCGGTGGCGCCCGAGGAGGTCCCGCCCGCCGACGACCTCCTCGTCCCGGCCGAGGTGGTCGAGCGTGCCCGTCGCCGGCGCTCGCACGCCGTCCCCCGGGGACCCGGGGCGCCGGGCGGCACCGAGGCGCCGCACGAGCGCAGCGCGTGAAGGACGCCGGCGACCCCGTCGGCGACCGGCCGCAGGACGCACCCTCCGCCCCCGTCGGCACCGGCGCTCTCGTCGTGGTCCCGACGTACGAGGAGGCGGCGAGCATTGGCGTCCTGATCGACGGGGTCCTCGCCGCGGCGCCGGGCGTCCACGTCCTCGTCGTCGACGACGGCAGCCCGGACGGCACGGCGGACCTCGTCGCGGCCCGCCCCGAGCCGGGCGTCCACCTGCTCCGACGGGGCAGCAAGGACGGGCTGGGTGCCGCCTACCGCGCCGGCTTCGCGTGGGCCCGGGGCCGCGGCTACGACGTCCTCGTCGAGATGGACGCCGACCTGTCCCACCCCGCGGAGCGCCTCCCCGCCCTGCTCGCGGCCGTCGGTCCGGGCGGGGCGGACCTCGCCCTCGGCTCCCGCTACGTCGCGGGTGGCGCCACGGCCGGGTGGCCGCGACGCCGCCGGCTGCTGTCGCGCGGCGGCAACGCCTACATCCGGGTCGCCCTGCGCCTCGGCGTCCGTGACGCGACCGCCGGGTTCCGCGCCTTCCGGGCGCGGCTGCTCGACCGGATCCACGTGCAGGGGCTGCGCTCGACGGGCTACTGCTTCCAGGTGGAGACCACGCTGCGCGCCGTCCGCCACGGCGCCCGGGTCGTGGAGGTGCCCATCACCTTCGTCGAGCGCGCCAGCGGACGCTCCAAGATGGGCCCCGGCATCGTCGCGGAGGCCATGGCCCGGGTGACGTGGTGGGCCCTGCTGGACCTCCGTCGCCGACTGCCCTGACGGCGGGCCCGCGGCTCAGCCGCCGGTCGCCGGCCGCTCCCCGTGCACGCCGTCCAGGCGCACGAGCGCGCCCTCGTCCACGTCCGCGGCGGCCGCCTCGACGTCCTCCCCCGCGGGGGCCCCGGCGCGCCGGAGCAGCCAGGGGCGCACGGGCCCGAGGCCCCGCAGCTCTCGCTCGCGCAGGGCCGTGACGTCGAGACCGGCCGTGCCGCGGAGCACGGACGCCGTGGGGTCGTCGACGAGGACCGTCCCCGGCGAGGCGATGGCCGTCAGGCGCGACGCACGGTTGACGGGCGTCCCGAAGACGTCGCCGAGCCGGGCGACGACACGCCCGGTCGCCACCCCGACCCGCACCGGGGGCACCCGCGGGTCCGCGCGCATCGCCTCGGCCAGGCCGAGGGCGATGGCCGCCCCCTGCTCCCCCGGGGCGCAGGCGAAGAGGACCTCGTCGCCGATCATCGTGATGACCCGGCCGCCGTGCTCGGCGACGACGTCGCCGGCCGTCGCCTCGAAACGCTGCACGAGGCGCCCGAGCTCGACCTCGGTCAGACGTCGTGTCATCGACGTGAACGCGACGATGTCGGCGAAGCCCACCGTGCGGTCCACCGTCGGCGCCGCGCTGGCCGCGAGCCCGTCGGCGGCGAGCTGGTCCAGCGCCGAGGCCAGGTGACGCCGCCAGGTGTAGTCGACGAGCGGCTGCAGGTCCTCGACGAGCCGCACGAGCAGGGGCGGCACGAGCTCGGCGGAGCCCGTCTCCTCCAGCAGCAGCTGCACCTGCCACGAGGCGAGGCGGTCCATGGTCCGGCCGATCGACCGCGCCAGCTCGAGCGCGAGCTCCTCGCCGAGCCGCACGTCGTCCACCAGGCGCGTCACCTGGGTGAGGGCGTCGACGTCGCTGCCGGTGAAGGCGGGCACGGACGACTCGACGTTCGGCAGACCCAGGGCCCGCCACAGGGCACGGGCGTCGCGGAGCCGGACGCCCGCCGCCGTGGCCACCTCGCGGCGGGAGAGCACCGGCTCGCCCCCGAGCAGGGCCCGCTCCGCCGCGAGCGCCGCGCGCCCCAGCACGTCGGCGCCCTCGTCGAGGCCCTCGTCGGGGCCGGCGTCGGGGACCTCGTCGACGAGGGTCTCGTCGACAGGGTCGACGGCCTGCTGGCCGCGGCCGACGACGTCCCGACCGGTGGGTCCGTCGCCGCTCACCGGGCGAGTGCGGCGCAGGCGGCCCCGTCGCCGCCCCCGTCGACCGTGCGCAGGTGGACGACGTCACCGGCGGTGACGAGACGTGCGCCGCCACCGGTGCGGACGACGAGCGCTCCCGTGGCGTCGACGGCCTCGGCGCGGCCGACGAGGACCTCGCCCCCGGGCAGCTCGACGCGCACCCGCCGCCCGAGGGTCGAGCAGACCTCCCGGACGGGGTCCGTCAGCGCGGCGAGGTCTCGGCCCGGGACGGCTCCCGGAGCGCCGTCCTCGGCGGCCAGGTCCCTCCACCGCCCGTAGAGGTCGACGAAGCGCCGGAGCACGCTGCGCAGGAGGACGTCCCGGTCCGTCGTCGCGGCGCCGGCCAGACGCAGCGACGTGGCCCCGGTCGGCAGCTCGTCGACCCTCGCGTCGACGTTGAGGCCCAGGCCCAGGACGACGACCGGCCCGCTCGTCGCGGCCGACCCCGCCGGCGGGGGCAGCACCTCGGCCAGCACGCCGCAGACCTTCGCCGGCGCGGCGGCGTCCCCGCCGACGTGGCCGTCACCCACGACGCGGGGGTCGTCCGCACGAGGTCCCGGCGACGCGGGCAGCAGGACGTCGTTGGGCCACTTGAGCACGGCCTGCACCCCGGCGCGGCGACGCAGCTCCTCGACGACGGCCAGGCCCGCCAGCAGCGGCAGCCACGGCAGGCGCGGGGCGGAGCCGGCGGGCGCGCGGAGCAGCACGGACGCCGTGAGCGCCGCCCTCGGCGCCGTCGTGAACGTCCGCCCGCGGCGGCCCCGGCCCGCGTCCTGGTGCTCGGCGACGAGGACGGACAGGTCCGGCCACACCCCCGGGTCCGCCGTGGCGCGCTCGGCGAGCGCCGTGCTCGTCGAGCCCAGCGTCTCCTCGACCTCGATCCGGCCGAGGGGGCCTGCGGGGACGACGAGCGCGCCGCGCAACGGGACGGTGCGCAGCGGGGGGCGGGAGAGGTCGGCCCAGGGCGCTCCGCTCGTCACCTCGGCAGCCTAGGTCGGGCACCGGGCACGTCGGCGTCGCGCCAGCGCTCCGGCTGCGATCGGTGGTCGCTCGACCTAGCCTCCCGTCATGGTTGCTCAGGTAACTCGTCGGGCTGTGCTGGCGGCCGCCGCCGCCGGAGCAGGACTCGTCGCGGCGCTGCCGCCCGGCCGGGAGCAGGCCTTCGCGGCCTCCGCCGAAGATCGAGCCACCCAGGTCGTCGACAGCATGGACCTGGTGCAGCAGGTGGGGCAGCTCCTGGCCGCAGGCGTCCCCTTCGGCCACGTCACGACCGCCGGCCACCTGGTCGACTGGTACCGGGTCGGCACGGTGTTCTGGTCCGGTCGCAGCCACGGCGGGGTCGCTGCCCTGGCGCAGGACAACGCCGAGCTGCAGCGGCACGCCACCGTGGACGCGACCCGAGGGGTCCTCGTCTACGTCGCCGTGGACCAGGAGGGCGGCGCCGTCCAGTCCCTGCGGGGGCCGGGCGTCTCCGACATCCCCTCCGCCCTGGCGCAGTCCTCGCAGGACGCGGCGACCATCCGCTACCGCAGCGCCCTCTGGGGCCGGCAGCTGCGGCGCGCGGGGGTCACGCTCGACCTCGCACCGGTCACCGGTCCGGTCCCCTACGACAACCGGGAGCGCAACCAGCCGATCGGACGGTACGACCGTGAGTTCGGCTACACCGGAGCAGCGGTGGCCGAGGCCGTCGGGCCGTGGGTGCAGGGATCCCTCAGCGCCGGCGTCCAGCCCACGCTCAAGCACTTCCCCGGCCTGGGCCGGGTCGTCCAGAACACGGACACCCACTTCCACGTCGTCGACGACAGCACCACACGCTCCGCCGAGACCCTCGTCCCGTGGCGAGCAGGCGTGGCGGCGGGGGCCGGCTGCATCATGGTCTCGAGCGCCATCTACGCGCGCATCGACCCGCGGGGGCAGGCTTTTCTCAACTCCACGGTCGTCACCGGGATGATCCGGCAGGACCTCGGCTTCGACGGCGTGGTGATGACGGACGACGTCGGCAACGCCGAGGCCGTCCGCGACGTCCCCGTCCCCGACCGGGCGACCCGCTTCGTCCGGGCGGGGGGCGACCTGGTCCTCACGCTCGACGTCGGACAGGTCCGCACGATGCGCAACGCCCTGTACTCCGCGGCGACAGAGGACCAGGCCTTCCGGCGGCGCGTCCGCGAGTCGGCCATCCGGGTCGTGACCATGAAGGTGCGTTCCGGGCTGGCGTAGCCGCGAGGTCGGTCGGGCCCGCCCGCCACCGACGGGCTGCGCCGGACCGGTGCTGACGGCTCGAGCTCGACCGCGAGACCGTGGAAGCACGCCGGGGCCGTGCGGAGCTCGCTGACCCCTCGGACACCTGCGGGTCCGTGGGCCCCGGGCTCCTCGGACCCACGTCCACCCGGTCGCCGCTCCGGGACCGCGGGAGCCTCCGGCCCGTTGCTGCGCGACCTCCGGTGGCGCCCGGACCATCGCTACCCTCGCCCAGGCTCGTGGTGTGCGGGTCGTCGTCGGTGACCACCAGGAGGACCACCTTGACCGCCGCCGAGACCCCCGAGACGGACGGACCGGGCACGACGCCCGCCCCGCACACGACTGCCGCGAAGCTGGCGGACCTCGAGGCGCGGGTCGACGAGGCGGTCCACGCCGGGTCGGCCCGGATGGTCGAGCGGCAGCACGCCCGGGGCAAGAAGACGGCGCGTGAGCGGATCGAGGCGCTGCTCGACGAGGACTCCTTCACCGAGCTCGACGCGCTGGCCCGCCACCGGTCCACGCAGTTCGGGCAGGAGCGGCGCCGCCCGCCGGGCGACGGCGTCGTCACCGGCTACGGGACCGTGGACGGCCGGCCCGTCGCGGTCTTCAGCCAGGACGTCACGATCTTCGGCGGCTCCCTCGGCGAGGTCTACGGCGAGAAGATCGTCAAGGTCCTGGACCTCGCGCTCAAGACCGGCTGCCCCGTCGTCGGGCTCGTCGAGGGCGGCGGCGCGCGGATCCAGGAGGGCGTCGTCTCCCTCGGGCTCTACGGCGAGATCTTCCGCCGCAACGCCCACCTGTCCGGCGTCGTCCCACAGGTCTCGGTGATCCTCGGCGCGGCCGCCGGCGGGCACGTGTACTCCCCCGCCCTCACCGACTTCGTCGTCATGGTCGACGGCACCTCGCAGATGTTCATCACGGGACCGGACGTCATCCGCACCGTGACGGGCGAGGACGTGACGATGGAGGACCTCGGGGGCGCCCGCACGCACAACACGCGCAGCGGGAACGCCCACCACCTGGCCGAGGACGAGGACGCGGCGATCGCGTACGTCCAGGACCTGCTGGCGCACCTGCCGAGCAACAACCTGGCCGAGGCGCCCGTGCTCGAGCCCGAGGAGCCCCGCGGCCTCGAGACCACGGACGAGGACCTCGAGCTCGACACGCTGGTGCCCGACGCGGCCTCCGCGCCCTACGACATGCACCGGGTCGTGGAGCACCTGCTCGACGACGGCGACTTCCTCGAGGTCTCGGAGCTCTTCGCGCCCAACGTCATCTGCGGCTTCGGTCGGGTCGAGGGCCGCTCGGTCGGCGTCGTCGCGAACCAGCCGATGCAGCTCGCCGGCTGCCTCGACATCGACGCCAGCGAGAAGGCCGCCCGCTTCGTGCGCACGTGCGACGCCTTCAACGTGCCCGTGCTCACGCTCGTCGACGTCCCGGGCTTCCTGCCCGGCACGGACCAGGAGTGGAACGGGATCATCCGGCGCGGCGCCAAGCTCATCTACGCCTACGCCGAGGCCACCGTGCCGCTCGTCACGGTCATCACCCGCAAGGCCTACGGCGGCGCCTACGACGTCATGGCCTCCAAGCACCTCGGGGCCGACGTCAACCTCGCGTGGCCGACGGCGCAGATCGCCGTGATGGGCGCGCAGGGCGCGGCGAACATCCTGCACCGGGGACGGCTGAAGGAGGCGGCCGCGGCGGGGGACGACGTCGAGGCGCTGCGCGCGGACCTCGTGACCGAGTACGAGGACACGCTCGCCAACCCGTACATCGCGGCCGAGCGCGGCTACGTCGACGCCGTCGTCGCGCCCTCCCGGACGCGCGCGGAGGTCGTCAAGGCGCTGCGGGCGCTGCGGGGCAAGCGCGAGACGCTGCCGGCGAAGAAGCACGGGAACGTCCCGCTGTGACCGGTGCGGAGGGCGGGCCGCCGCAGGGGCCGGACGACGCGCCGCGGCGGCCGCTGCTGCGCGTCGTGCGCGGCGCGCCGGACGACGCCGAGCTCGCCGCGCTCGTGGCCGTCGTCACCGCGCGACCGGCAGCGCCGGCGCCGGCCGGCCCGCCCGCACCGACCTCCCGCTGGGGCGACCCGGGGCACCACCTGGGCGTCGTCGTCCCCGGGCCGGACGTGTGGCGCACGAGCGGCTGGGGCCGGCGGTGAGCGCCCGCCGGGCCGCGGTCGCGGCGACCGCGGCGGCGGCCCTGCTTTTCGCGCCGTCGCTGGCGCTGGCGCCCGCGGCGTCCGCCGTCGAGCCCTTCCGCCTCGACGAGCAGGTCACCGACCAGGTGGGCGCGCTCGACGGGTCGGGCGACGCGGTGCAGCAAGCCGTCGACGACCTCCGCGAGGAGACCGGCGTCCAGCTCTTCGTCGTCTTCGTCGACTCCTTCGACGGGCTCGGTGGCCAGGAGTGGGCGCAGCAGACCGGCGAGGTGTCCCAGCTCGGGGACGGCGACGGGGTCTTCGCGGTGGCCACGCAGGACCGGGTCTACGGCAGCCAGGTGGACGCCGACGTGGACGTCGACGCGGCGAACGCCGCCGCGGAGGAGCAGCTCGCCGACGACGACTGGGCCGGCGCCGTGGAGGCCTTCGCGAGCACGCTGGGCGGGACAGGCGGCGGCCCCGCGGGTACCGGCGACGGGGCGACGACCTCCTCGGCCGCCGACCAGGGCTCCGGCGGGGTCCCCGGCCTCGCGGTCCTCGTCGTCCTGCTGCTCGTGGGGGTCGGCGTGGCCGTCGTCGTGGCCCTCGTCCGCGGACGTCGGGAGGCGCGCGACGACCGACGACGGGCCCGTGCGGCGGCGCCCGAGCCTCCCGAGCCGCTGCCGGACCTGGAGCGCCGCGCGAGCTCCGCGCTCGTCGCCGTCGACGACGCGGTGATGTCGTCGGCCACCGAGGTCGAGTTCGCGCGCGCCGAGTTCGGCGACGAGGCCGTCGTCCCCTTCGAGCAGGCGCTCGCCGGGGCCCGCGCCGACCTCGCGGCGGCCTTCGCGGCCCGGCGCCGCGCCGACGGCGAGGACGAGCAGGGCCGCGAGACCGGCGAGGAGCCGGAGGAGCAGGTGCGCCGCGCCGCCCTCGGCGAGGTGCTGGAGCGGTGCGGGCGCGCCGACGCCGCGCTCGACGAGCAGTCGGACGCCTTCGACGCCCTGCGCGACCTGGGACGCCGGGCCAGCGGCGTCCTGGAGGAGCGGGCCCGCGACCTGGACGTGCTGCGGGCGCGCCTGACCGACGAGCGCGCACGGCTGGCGCGCCTGGAGGAGCGCTACGCGGACTCCGCCCGCGAGTCCGTCGCCGGGGCCCCCGACGAGGCGGAGGCCTCCCTGGACCTGCTGCAGGAGGAGGTCGAGGACGGCCGGACCGCCGTGAGCGCCGGCGACACCGGGCAGGCCGCCCTGGCGGCGCGGGGCGCGGACCAGGCGGCCGAGCGCGCGCGGCGGCTCCTGGACGCCGTCGCCGCCCGGGAGCGCGACCTCGACGAGGCCGAGCGGCACCTCGCGGACGCCCGCGCCGAGACCGAGCAGGACCTCGCCGAGGCGCAGGCGCTCCTGGAGTCCGCCCGGTCGAGCGCCGCCGGCTCGAGCGACGCGGACGCCGAGCGCGCCACCCGCGACCTCGCCCCGCTGCTCGCGCGCGCCCGGACGGCCGTCGAGGAGGCCGAGGCCGCCACCGGGCCCGGCCGGCGCGACCCGCTCACGGCGCTGCGCCGGCTCGAGGAGGCCGACGAGGCGCTGGACACCGCGCTCGCCGAGGTCCGCGAGGCGCGCTCGCGCGCCCAGCGGGCCCGGGCCGGCGTCGACCACGCGCTGCACGCCGCGCGCTCCGAGGTGGCGGCCGCCCGCGACGCCGTCGCCGCCCGCCGCGGCGGCATCGGCCAGGGCGCCCGCCAGCTCCTGCAGCAGGCCGAGGAAGCCCTCGACCGTGCCGAAGGCTGCGTCGACACCGACCCCGTGGAGGCGCTCGCGCAGGCCCGCCGCGCCGACGCCTTCGCCCAGCGCGCCGTCCGACGCGCCGCCGAGGACGTCGACACGCGCGGGCCCTGGGACGGCGGCGGGTACGGGGGCGGCTACCGCGGCGGTCGTCGGGGCCGGTCGATGGAGGCCGCCGTGCTCGGCGGCATCCTCGGCGCCGTGCTCACCGGCGGCGGAGGGCACCGGTCTGGAGGTGGCGGCGGCTTCGGCGGAGGCGGCTTCGGCGGCGGTGGCGGAGGCGGCTTCGGCGGGTCCGGCGGCGGAGGAGGCTTCGGCGGCGGCGGCTTCGGCGGGTCCGGCGGCGGCGGCCGGTTCTGAGGGAGGGCGTGCGACCGTCGCGCCGGACCGGCCCGCGTGGCAGGCTCGCGCGCGACGAGCGCCGCGCCCCCGTGCGGCCCCGACGCTGAGGAGATCGCCATGGCGCAGCAGTCGCTGCTCGGCCGGGTCGGCCAGCTGGTCCGCGCGAACCTGAACTCGCTGCTGGACTCCGCCGAGGACCCCGAGAAGATGCTCGACCAGATGGTCCGCGACTACACCGACAGCATCCGGGAGGCCGAGGACGCCGTCGCGCAGACGATCGGCAACCTGCGGCTGCTCGAGGCCGACGCGGCGGAGGCCCGGCAGACCGCGAACGACTGGGGCGGCAAGGCCCTCGCCGCCAGCCGCCGCGCCGACGACCTGCGCGGGTCGGGCTCCGCCGCCGAGGCGGACCGCTTCGACACCCTGGCCAAGGTGGCCCTGCAGCGGCAGATGGCCGCCGAGTCCGAGCTGCGCGGCTTCGAGCCGCAGATCGCGGCGCAGACGGAGGTCGTCGAGAAGCTCAAGAAGGGCCTGGACGGCATGCGCGGCAAGCTCGACGAGCTGCGCACCAAGCGCGACCAGCTCGTCTCGCGGCAGAAGGTGGCCGACGCGCAGAACACCATGCACGACGCGGTGCGGGGCATCGACCTGATGGACCCGACGAGCGAGGTCTCCCGCTTCGAGGAGAAGGTCCGCCGCGAGGAGGCCCGCGCCGCGGGCCGCGCCGAGCTCGCGGCGTCCTCGGTCGACGCCCAGTTCGAGGAGCTGGAGGCGGACTCCGACGCCCTCGAGGTCGAGGCGCGGCTCGCGGCGCTGAAGTCCGGCGGCGCCTGACCGCACGGGCGAGGCGCGTCCCCCGTGCCGGAGGTCGCCGTCGCCCGCCGCCCCTAGGGTGCGGGCGATGCCTGAGCCGACCGCCCCCCGCACCCCGTCCCCCGTCGACGCGCTGGCCGACGCCCACGTCGAGGCCTACGCCGCGCTCGACCCCCTCGCCGCCACCGCGATGGGCCTGCCCGGGCACGACGACGAGGTGACCGACCTCTCCCCCGCCGGGGCGGCCTCCCGGGCCGACCTGGCGCGCCGGACGCTGGCGTCCCTCGACGCCCTCGGGCCGGACGCCGTCACCGACGACGTCGACGCCGTCACCGTCGCCGCGATGCGCGAGCGCCTCGGCCTGGAGCTCGAGAGCGCGCGGGCGGGGCTCGACCACGGCGAGATCACCGTCCTCGCGACGCCGCTGCAGGACGTGCGCGAGGTCTTCGACCTCATGGCGACGACCACCGCTGACGACTGGGCCGTCGTCGCCCGCCGGCTGGGGCGTGTCCCGCAGGCGCTGGCGGGCTACGCCGAGGCGCTGCACGCCGCGTGCGACGGCGACCTGCCGCCCGCGGCCCGCCAGGTCGTCGCCGGGGCGGAGCAGGCCGAGGACTTCGCCGCCGCCGAGGGCTTCTTCGCCGAGCTCGCGGCCGGCGCCCGGCCCGACGGCGCCGAGCCGTCCGCCGCGCTGGCCGCCGACCTGCGACGCGGCGCCCGGGCCGCGGCCGACGCCTACGGCCGTCTCGCCCGCACGCTGCGCGAGGACGTGCTGCCCCGTTCCCGCGAGCAGGACGCCTGCGGCCGCGACGTCTACGCCCTGCGGAGCCGGCAGTTCCTCGGGGCCACGGTCGACCTCGAGGAGACCTACGCCTGGGGGCTCGAGGAGGTCGCCCGCATCGAGGCGGAGATGGCCGACGTCGCCGGACGCGTCCGGCCCGGCGCCGGCGTCGACGAGGCGATCGCCGCCCTCGACGCCGACCCGGCACGTCGGCTGCCGGACGCCGCCGCCTTCACGGCGTGGATGCAGGACCTCTCCGACCGGACGCTGGCGGAGATGGGGCGGGAGCACTTCGACATCCCGGACCCGATCCGCCGGCTGGAGTGCCGCATCGCCCCCAGCGCCTCGGGCGCCATCTACTACACGGGCCCGAGCGAGGACCTCGTCCGACCGGGGCGCATGTGGTTCTCCGTGCCCCCGGGGCAGACCTCCTTCTCCACCTGGCTGGACACGACGACGGTCTTCCACGAGGGGGTGCCCGGCCACCACCTGCAGATCGGGCACGCCATGGTGCGCGGCGACGTCCTCAACCGGTGGCGCCGGACGATGTCGTGGTGCAGCGGGTACGGCGAGGGCTGGGCGCTGTACGCCGAGCGGCTCATGGCCGACCTCGGCCACCTCGACGACCCGGGCGACCGGATGGGGATGCTCGTCGGGTCGGTGCTGCGAGCCTCGCGCGTCGTCGTCGACATCGGGCTGCACTGCGGCCTCGACGCCCCCGCCGAGGTCGGCGGCGGCACCTGGGACGCGGCGAAGGTGTGGGACTACCTCACGGCGCACGCCCGCCAGGACGAGCCGGTGCGGCGCTTCGAGCACCTGCGGTACCTGGGCTGGCCGGGCCAGGCGCCCTCGTACAAGGTCGGCGAGCGGATCTGGCTCGGCCTGCGCGAGGAGGCGCGCGCCCGCGAGGGCGACGCGTTCTCGCTGCGGGACTTCCACGGCCGCGCGCTCGACCTCGGCGCCGTCGGGCTGGACGTGCTGCGGGACGCGCTCGTCCCCTCCCGCTGACGGTCGCCGACCTCGCCCGCGAGTTCCCTACCGCGAAGGTCGGGAAGGGCGGGAATGCCGTCCCGCCGTGGGGGCGTTGCGAGGCGCCGTGACCACGCTCCTCCGACGCGCCGCACGCGTCCCCTTCGGTGTCCAGATCCTGCTCGGCCTCGTGGTCGGCGTCGGGCTCGGTGTCCTCGCCCGGTCGCTCGGCGGCACCGAGGAGGACCCCAACGGCCTCACGACGGTGCTCGACACGGTCGGCAGCACCTTCGTGCAGCTGCTGCGCGTCGTCGTGCCGCCCCTCGTGCTCACGGCGATCATCGTCTCGATCGCGAACCTGCGGGAGGTGACGAACGCCGCGCGCCTGGCGGGCCAGACGCTGCTGTGGTTCGCCATCACCTCGCTCATCGCGGTGAGCATCGGCATCGGCCTCGGGCTGCTGACGAACCCGGGCGCCAACGCCGACATCAGCACGGCCGGCGCCGACGCCGCCGGCACGCAGGGCGGCTGGACCGACTTCCTCGACCAGCTCGTGCCCGCCAATATCCTGGGCCTGTCGGCGAGCACCACGGTCGACGGCGGCACCGCGTCCACCGGCCTGTCGTTCTCCGTCCTGTCGATCGTCGTCCTCGCCATCGTCATCGGCGCCGCAGCGCTGAAGACCGGCGAGAAGGCCGAGGCGTTCCTCGGCTTCGTGCGCTCGGCGCTGGCCGTGACGCAGACCGCGCTGTGGTGGGTCATCCGCCTCACCCCGATCGGCACCGCCGGCCTCCTGGGGAACGCCGTCGCGAGCTACGGCTGGGACCTGCTCGCGCCGCTCGCCGTCTTCACGGTCGACGTCTACGTCGGGTCGTTGGTCGTCATGCTCGTCGTGTACCCGCTGCTCGCGAAGGCGCACGGGCTGTCGGCCCGCAAGTACCTCACCGGCGCCTGGCCGGCCATCACGCTGGCCTTCGTCTCGCGCAGCTCGGTGGGCACCCTGCCCGTCACCCAGCGGGTCGCGGAGCGCAACCTCGGCGTCCCGCGCACGTACGCCTCCTTCGCCGTGCCGCTCGCGGCGACGACGAAGATGGACTCCTGCGCGGCCATCTACCCCGCGCTCGCCGCCATCACCGTGGCCCAGCTGTTCGGCGTCGACCTCGGCGTCACGGACTACCTGCTCATCGCTTTCGTCTCCGTGGTCGGCTCCGCCGCGACGGCGGGCCTCACCGGGGCGGTCGTCATGCTCACGCTGACGCTCTCGACCCTCGGCCTGCCGCTGGAGGGCGTGGGTCTGCTGCTCGCGATCGACCCGATCCTCGACATGATCCGCACCGCGACCAACGTGGCCGGCCAGGCGCTCGTGCCGGCGATCGTGGCCAAGCGCGAGGGAATCCTCGACGTCGCCGCCTACCACGCCCCCCGCGGCCGCGACCCGCTCGCGCCGCGCGAGGACGAGCGTGACGACGCCGGCGTGCACGGCGGCGAGGTCGACGAGGCCCGCCGCGGCGCGTCCGACCGCACCCGCGTCGGCGCCCCCGCCTGAGCGGGACCACCGAGCGCCCCGCACCGACCCGAGGCCGGTGCGGGGCGCTCGTGCGTCCGGGCGGCCCGGCGCGCCCGCG
>NZ_JBBIAA010000012.1:34269-82104 GCF_037482545.1 Pseudokineococcus basanitobsidens
CGCGGTGCCCCGACGCCCGGGCGCCGTCACCGGCGGGCGCAGCCACCGGACAGCCCAGCCACCGGAGAGCCCCGCCACCGGAGAGCGCAGCCGGGCTAGCGTCGGCGCCCGTGCGCCTCGTCCTCGCCTCCGCGTCCCCCGCCCGCCTCGCCCTGCTGCGCTCGGCGGGCGTCGACCCGCTCGTCCTCGTCAGCGGGGTGGACGAGCCCGCGGTCGTCGAGCGCTACGGGGTCACCGACGCCGAGGACGTCTGCCTGGTGCTGGCCCGCGCCAAGGCGGAGGACGTCGCCGGGCGGCTCGACGAGGTCACGGGGCTCGACGCCGCGGGTGCCCTCGTCGTCGGCTGCGACTCGGTGCTCGAGCTCGACGGCGAGGTGCACGGCAAGCCCGTCGACGCCGCGGAGGCGACGGCGCGGTGGCGCCGCATGCGCGGGCGCTCGGGCGTCCTGCACACGGGCCACTGGCTCGTGGACGAGCGCGACGCCGAGGACGGCGGCTCGGGCGCGACGCTCGGCGCCGTCTCGTCGACGACCGTGCGCTTCGCCGACCTCGACGACGCCGAGGTCGAGGCCTACGTCGCCACGGGCGAGCCGCTGCGCGTCGCGGGCGCCTTCACCCTCGACGGCCTCGGCGGCGCCTACGTCACGGGCGTCGAGGGCGAGCCCTCCGCCGTCGTCGGCCTCGGCCTGGCGACCCTGCGGGGCCTGCTCGACGACGCCGGCGTCCGCTGGTCCGACCTGCGCTCCCGCCCCACCTGACCCGTCGCTCCTCGCCCGTCGACGACGTCTGACCCTCCCCGCACTTCGACGACTTCTCGCCCTTCCCGGCCCTCCCCTCCTCGCACTTCGACGACTTCTCGCCGTCCCAGGCCCCCCTTCCTCGCACGTCGACGACTTCTCGCCGTCCCAGGCCCCCCTTCCTCGCACTTCGACGACTTTTCGCCCTCCCCGGCCCCCCTTCCTCGCAGGTCGACGACGTCTCCCCACGCTGACGTACCCCTGGTCGGCACGTCGGGGACTCACCGCCCTGCGCCCCGCCGCCGTTAGCCGTGGCGGACGGGCGGCCGCCGAGAGCGGGACTAGGCTCCCCGGCGGCCCGCTACCCGGCGGGCGCGGCGTGGTGCGCCGCGAGCGGTGACCAGAGGCAGCAGGAGGCGGAGCGCGGCATGACGACGGCGGGCCCGAGCAGGCGGACCATCACGAAGGTCCTCATCGCGAACCGCGGGGAGATCGCCGTCCGGGTCGCCCGCGCCTGCGCCGACGAGGGGCTCGCGTCCGTGGCCGTCTACGCCGAGCCCGACCGGGACTCCCTGCACGTCCGGAGCGCCGACGAGGCCTTCGCCCTCGGCGGGACGACGCCCGGCGAGTCCTACCTGCGCGCCGACCTCCTGCTCGACGTCGCCCGTCGCGCCGGCGCGGACGCCGTGCACCCGGGCTACGGCTTCCTCTCCGAGAACGCCGACTTCGCCCAGGCCGTCCTGGACGCCGGCCTCGTCTGGGTCGGGCCGCCGCCGGAGGCGATCCGTTCGCTCGGGGACAAGGTGGCCGCGCGCAAGATCGCCGAGCAGGTCGGGGCACCGCTCGTCGCCGGGACCAAGGACCCCGTCTCCGGCGCCGACGAGGTGCTCGCCTTCGTCGACGAGCACGGCCTCCCCGTCGCCATCAAGGCGGCGCACGGCGGTGGCGGCCGCGGCCTGCGTGTCGTCCGCGAGCGCGACGAGGTCGTGGCCGCCTACGACTCGGCCGTCCGCGAGGCGGTCGGCGCCTTCGGCCGCGGCGAGTGCTTCGTCGAGCGCTTCCTCGACCGTCCGCGCCACGTCGAGACGCAGTGCCTGGCGGACGCCCACGGCGGCGTCGTGGTCGTCTCGACGCGCGACTGCTCCCTGCAGCGGCGCAACCAGAAGCTCGTCGAGGAGGCTCCCGCGCCGTACCTGTCGGACGCGCAGGAGGCCGAGCTCTACCGCGCGTCGAAGGCGATCCTGAGCGCCGCCGGCTACGTCGGCGCCGGCACGTGCGAGTTCCTCGTCGCGCAGGACGGCGCGATCTCCTTCCTCGAGGTGAACACACGCCTGCAGGTCGAGCACCCTGTCTCGGAGGAGGTCACGGGCCTCGACCTCGTCCGCGAGCAGCTGCGCGTGGCCGCCGGCGAACCCCTCGGGTACGACGACCCGCCGGTGCGCGGGCACTCCTTCGAGTTCCGCGTGAACGCCGAGGACGCCGGCCGCGGCTTCCTGCCGGCTCCCGGCACGGCGACGCGCTTCGAGGCGCCGAGCGGACCGGGCGTCCGTCTGGACTCCGGCGTCGTGGCGGGCGACGCCGTCGCCGGCGCCTTCGACTCGATGCTCGCCAAGCTCGTCGTCTCGGGCGCCACGCGCCGCCAGGCCCTCGAGCGCTCGCGGCGAGCGCTCGCCGAGTTCGTCGTCGACGGGATGCCGACGGTGCTGCCCTTCCACCGCGCCGTCGTCGTCGACCCCGCCTTCGCGCCCGAGCTGACCGGCGACGAGGGCCCGTTCACGGTGCACACGCGGTGGATCGAGACCGAGTACGACAACCAGGTCGAGCCCTACGCCGGCCCGGTGGCCGACGCACCCGAGACCGCACCCCGCGAGGGCGTCGTGGTGGAGGTCGACGGGCGCCGGCTCGAGGTCGTCCTGCCGGCCGGGCTCGGTGCCGTCGCTCCTGCCGCGGCACCGACGAGGGCGAAGAGCCGGCGCGGCCGCAGCAGCGGTGCCGCCGTGAGCAGCGAGTCCCTCACCTCGCCCATGCAGGGGACGATCGTCACCGTCGCGGTGGCCGAGGGCGACGCCGTCGAGGCGGGTGACGTCGTCGTGGTCCTCGAGGCGATGAAGATGGAGCAGCCGTTGACGGCCCACCGCGCCGGCGTGGTGAAGGGCCTGGCGGCCGAGGTCGGTCAGACCGTCTCCTCCGGTGCCGTCGTCTGCGAGGTCGTCGACCCGTCCTGACGACGGCGGCCCCTCTGCCTACTGGCACTTCGACGACTTCTCGCGCCCACAGGCCAGCGATCCCCGCACTTCGACGACGTCCTACGCCCACGGGCCACCAATGCCCGCACTTCGACGACGTCCTGCGCCCACGCGCCACCGATCCCCGCACTTCGACGACTTCCTGCGCCCACGCGCCACCGCTCCCCGCACTTCGACGACTTCTCGCGCCCACGTGCCACCGATCCCCGCACTTCGACGACTTCTCGTGCCCACGCGCCACCGATCCCCCGCACTTCGACGACTTCTCGTGCCCACGCGCCACCGATCCCCCGCACTTCGACGACTTCTCGTGCCCACGCGCCACCGATCCCCCGCACTTCGACGACTTCTCGTGCCCACGCGCCACCGATCCCCCGCACTTCGACGACTTCCTGCGCCCACGCGCCACCGATCCCCGCACTTCGACGACGTCACGCCACGGACGTAGCCGCACTCCGCGCCTCGACTGCGTCCGGGTCCGGCGACACCTCGCCACGCTGCCGCTGCGTGTGGCTGTGGATGACGCCGGCGCCGAGCCGCGCGATGGAGCACCGTCCCTCCCGTGCCGAGGAGTCCCAGAGGGTCGCGGAGATCGCCCGAGGACGTCGACCTCCCGCTGGTCTTCCGGGGCGCCGACGCCGTCGCGGCCGGAGAGCTCTCCCCGGCCGACCTCCGGAGCGGCGCGTGGACGCGTCTGCTCCGCGGCGTCTACACGCGCCGCGACGTCGAGGTCACCCACGCGCTGGTCTGCGAGGCGGCAGGTCTGCTCCTCCCGCCGACCGCCCAGATCACCGGGGCGTCGGCGGCCGCGGTGCTCGGGCACACGTGGCTACGACCTCGAGACGTCGTCGAGGCGGTGGTGCCCGACGTCGGCCTGCACCCGACCGTCCGAGGGGTGGCCGTCCGACGGTCGACGGCACCCGTCGGGAGCGGGACGCCGTGGCGGACCACCCTGCTCGCCTCCCCCGAGCGCATCGCGTTCGACGCGAGCGCCCGCGTCCCCCTCACCGTGGGGGTCGGTCGCCTCGACGCACTGGTGCGGACCGAGCACGTCTCGGTCGAGCAGATGTGGGGGTGGCTCGACGGACGGCGCGACAACGACGTCGTGGCCGTCCGCGAGGCGGTTAGCCTGGTCGATCCCCGCGCTGAGTCGCTGCCGGAGTCAGCCCTGCGCGTGCTGCTGCACCTGGCCGGCATCGACGTCGTGCCCCAGGTCGTCGTGCGGGACCGAGGCCGAGCTGTCGCGCGGGTGGACCTGGCCCTGGAGTCCCTGCGCATCGCCGTCGAGTACGACGGGGCCTGGCACGCGCTCCGGGAGCAGCTCGAGAAGGACCGCGAGCGCCTGAACCGCCTCAGGGACGCCGGGTGGGTGGTCGTGCACGTCACGGCGGCCGACCTCGCGGAACCCGGACGCGCCGTGGCGCTCGTCCGCGCCGCCATCGCGCGGCGCTGAGGAGGGTCGAACAGGACGGACGTGCCGGCGTCGGGCGCCGAGGGCAGCCCGACGTCGTCGAGGTGCGCCCTACGGGAGCCCCCTGCCGCGAGAAGTCATCGAAGTGCGCCACAGGGGGCCACGAGATGACGAGAAGTCGTCGAAGTGCGCCACAGGGGCCCCCGCGATGACGAGACGTCGCAGAAGTGCGCCAAAGGGGCCCAAGAGATGACGAGACGTCGTCGAAGTGCGCCACAGGGGTCCACGAGATGACGAGAAGTCGTCGAAGTGCGCCACAGGGGCCCCCGCGATGACGAGACGTCGCAGAAGTGCGCCAAAGGGGCCCAAGAGATGACGAGACGTCGTCGAAGTGCGCCACAGGGGTCCACGAGATGACGAGAAGTCGTCGAAGTGCGCCACAGGGGCCCACGAGATGACGAGACGTCGTCGAGGTGCGCCGAGGGTCAGTCGACCTCGGGGGCGGTGTGCAGCCGGCGGGCGGCCTCGGCGAGGGAGCCGGACAGGGAGGGGTAGACGCTGAAGGCGTGCGCGACCTGGTCGACGGTGAGCCGGTGCTCGACGGCGAGGGTCAGCGGGAAGACGAGCTCGCTCGCCCGCGGGCTGACGACGACGCCGCCGATGACGGTCCCGGAACCGGTGCGGCAGAACAGCTTCACGAAACCGTCGTGGATGCCCTGCATCTTGGCGCGGGCGTTGCCGGCCAGGGGCAGCTTGACGACCTGGCCCTGGGCCTCGCCCGACTCGATCTGCTCCTGGGTCCAGCCGACCGTGGCGATCTCCGGGGCGGTGAAGACGTTGGCGGCCACCGTCCGCAGCTTGAGCGGCGAGACGGCGTCGCCGAGCGCGTGCCACATGGCGATCCGTCCCTGCATGGCGGCGACGGAGGCGAGCGGCAGGACGCCCGTGCAGTCGCCGGCCGCGTACACGCCGCGGATCGACGTCCGCGAGACCCGGTCGACGACGACGTGCCCCGACTCGGAGAGCGTGATCCCGGCCTCCTCGCAGCCGAGCCCGTCCGTGTTGGGGATGGACCCGACGGCCATGAGGCAGTGCGAGCCCCGCACCTCGCGGCCGTCCGCGAGCGTCACGAGGACGCCGTCCCCGTCCCGCACCACCGACTGCGCCCGGGAGCGGGCCATGACGGTCATCCCGCGGCGCCGGAACACGTCGTCGATGACCTGGGCGGCGTCGGCGTCCTCGCCCGGCAGGACGCGGTCGCGGCTGGAGACGAGGACGACGTCGGAGCCGAGCGCCTCGTAGGCGTTGGCGAACTCGGCCCCCGTGACGCCGGAGCCCACCACGACGAGCCGTTCGGGCAGCTCGGTGAGGTCGTACAGCTGCTTCCACGTGAGGATGCGCTCGCCGTCGGGCATCGCGTCGGGCAGCTCCCGGGGGTGCGAGCCCGTGGCCAGCAGCAGCACGTCGGCGCGCAGCTCGCGCGTCCCGCCGTCGTCGAGGTCGACGGCGACGCGGTCCGGCGCCAGCACGCAGCCGCGACCGCTCAGGACGTCGACGCCCTCGCGCTCCAGCCGCTCGCGGATGTCCTGCGACTGGGCCCGCGCCAGCCCGCGGACGCGGGCGTTGACCCGGTCCAGGTCGATCGTCACGGCCCCCTCGGCGTCCGTGTCGCCGCCGCCGGAGCCGGGGAAGCGCAGCCCCAGCTCGACGGACTCGGTGACGGTCGCCATCACCTCGGCGGTCGCGATGAGCGTCTTCGAGGGGACGACGTCGGTGAGGACGGTCGACCCGCCCAGCCCGTGGCTCTCCACGACGCTCACCCGCGCGCCCAACTGCGCGGCGACGAGCGCCGCCTCGTAGCCGCCGGGCCCGCCCCCGAGGACGACGACGCGGGTGCTCGCGACGTCCGTCACCGCGGAGCGCACCGGCAGCGCGGCCTCCGCCGCCCGCTGCTCCGTCGCGCTGCTCGACCGGGCCTCGCCCCCCTCGCCCTCGGGGGCTCGCTCCGCGGGGGCGCCCATCCCCTCGGCGTCGTCCCCGCCCTGCGCCCCCGCCCGGCCGACCTCGGCGTCGGCGTCGGCGTCGGGCTGCTGGTCGGGCGTCGCTGGAGGCACCCGGCCATTCTGCCCGCCCGCCCCGGGACGAGCGCCCGCACCCGCGCCGCCTGGATATCGTCCTGGCCATGCCCCAGTACGCCGCCTACGGCAGCAACCTGCACCCGGCGCGGATGGCGGAGCGGGCGCCCCACTCCCCGCTCGCGGAGACCGGCTGGCTGCACGGCTGGCGCCTGACCTTCGGCGGTGAGGACCTCGGGTGGGACGGCGCCCTCGCGACGGTCGTGCAGGACCCCTCCCCCGACGCCGCGGTCTACGTCGGCCTCTACGACCTCACCGAGCCCGACGCCCGCGCGCTCGACGAGGTCGAGGGGGCGGACATGGGCCTCTACCGGAGGCTCCGGGTCAGGATCGACACGCTCACCGGGCAGGTCGTCGCGTGGCTGTACGTGCTCGACGGCTACGAGGGCGGTCTCCCGTCGGCGCGCTACCTCGGCATGGTCGCGGACGCCGCCGAGGCGGCCGGCGCGCCGGACGACTACGTCACCGCCCTGCGCGCCCGCCCGTGCCGGGCGTCCGCCGGCGGCGAGGCGCCGCCCGGCTTCGCCGGGACCTCCTGAGCCCCTCCACCCCCACCGCGAGCGCTCCCCCGCCGGGCCCGGTCGACGGCGCCCGACCCCGGCGCCCGACCCCCGCGCGCGACCCCGGCACCCGACGGCTGGACCGCCGGTAGCGTGCCGCCATGGCCGTCCCGCCCCGCACCGCAGCCCCCGGCGGCGACGCCGCCGCCCCCCATACCGACCCGCTGGCCGACCCGCTGGCCGACCCGGAGGACGCCGCCCGCCGCGCCGCCGAGGTCCTCGCGGAGCGCACCGGCGCCGAGCGCCACGACCTCGCGCTGGTGCTGGGCTCCGGCTGGGGCACGGCCCTGGACGCGATGGACGTCGTCGCCGAGGTCCCGGCCGACGAGGTGCCCGGCTTCACGGCCCCCGCCGTCGCCGGGCACGTGCCCGTCTTCCGCTCGGTCCGCGTCGGCGACCGGCGGGCCCTCGTCCTCGGCAGCCGCACCCACCTGTACGAGGGCCGCGGCGTGCGCGCCGTGGCCCACGGGGTGCGGACCGCGGCCGCCGCCGGGTGCCGGGGCGTCGTCCTCACCAACGGGTGCGGCGGCCTGGACCCGTCCTTCTCGCCCGGGCAGCCCGTGCTCATCAGCGACCACCTCAACCTCACGGGGCGCTCGCCGCTCGAGGGCGCGACCTTCGTCGACCTCACCGACCTCTACAGCCGCCGCTGGCGCGACGTCGCCCGCGAGGTCGACCCGTCGCTCGCCGAGGGGGTGTACGCGCAGTTCCCCGGCCCCCACTACGAGACGCCCGCCGAGGTGCGGATGGCCGGCGTCCTCGGCGCCTCGCTCGTCGGGATGTCGACGGCGCTGGAGGCGATCGCCGCCCGGGCCGCCGGCCTCGAGGTCCTGGGCCTCTCGCTCGTGACCAACCTCGCGGCCGGCGTCGGGACCGAGCCGCTCAGCCACGCCGAGGTCGTCGAGGCCGGTCGTGCCGCCGGCCCGCGGATCGGGGCCCTGCTCGCGGACGTCGTGGAGCGGCTGTGAGCGCGCGCGACGACGCCCTCGCCGTCGAGCGACGCGAGCGCCGCGACCGGGCGCTCGCCTGGGCCGCGTCCGACCCCGACCCGGCGACCGCCGACGCCCTGCGGGAGCTGGTGCGCCGCGCCGACGACGGCGAGGACGACGCGCGCGCCGAGCTCGACGACGCCTTCGACGGCACGCTCGCCTTCGGGACGGCGGGCCTGCGGGGGCGGCTCGGCCCGGGCCCGAACCGGATGAACCGGGTGGTCGTCGCCCGCGCGGCCGCCGGCCTGGTGCGGTACCTCCTCGACCGCGAGGGCGGCCCGGACTCCCCGCCGCACGTGGTCGTCGGCTACGACGCCCGCCACGGGTCGCACCGCTTCGCCCTCGACACCGTGGCCGTCGCGGTCGGGGCGGGCCTGTCGGCGACGCTGCTGCCCCGCGCCCTGCCGACCCCGGTGCTCGCCTTCGCCGTCCGCCACCTGGGGGCGGACGCCGGCGTCATGGTCACGGCGAGCCACAACCCCCCGCAGGACAACGGGTACAAGGTCTACCTCGGCGGCCCGGGCGAGGACGGCGCGCAGATCGTCCCGCCCGCCGACGCGGACATCGCCGCGCAGATCGCGCAGGTCGGCGACGTGACCGACCCGGCGGCCGTACCGATGGCCGTCGACGGGTGGGACGTCGCGGACGAGGCGCTCGTGGACGCCTACGTCGCGGCCGCCGCCGAGGTCGCCGGGGCGGGGGGCCCGCGGGACCTCTCGGTCGTCCTCACCCCGCTGCACGGCGTCGGCGGTCCTCTCGTCGAGACCGCCCTGCGCGCCGCCGGGTTCACGCACCTGCGGACGGTCGCCGAGCAGTCCGAGCCGGACCCGGACTTCCCGACGACGCCGTTCCCGAACCCGGAGGAGGACGGCGCCCTCGATCTCGCCCTGGCCCTCGCGCGCCGGGTGAGCGCCGACGTCGTCGTGGCCAACGACCCGGACGCCGACCGGTGCGCCGTCGCCGTGCCGCTGCGGCCCGGCGACGACCCGGAGGCCGGCCCAGGGGTCGGCGACGGCGAGGACGGACCGGGGTGGCGGGCGCTCACGGGCGACGAGGTCGGCGCGCTGCTGGGCCACCACCTCGCCGAGCGGGGCCTGCCGCCCGGGTCGGTCCTCGCCCGTTCGGTCGTCTCCTCGGACCTGCTCGCGAAGGTGGCGCAGGCGCACGGGCTCGAGAGCGCCGTCGCCCTCACGGGCTTCAAGTGGATCAGCCGGGTGCCCGGGCTCGCGTTCGGCTACGAGGAGGCGCTGGGCTACTGCGTCGACCCCGCGGCCGTGCGCGACAAGGACGGCATCAGCGCCGCCGTGCTCGTCTGCGAGCTGGCCGCCGCCGAGAAGGCCCGCGGCAGAGGTCTCCTCGACGTCCTCGACGACCTGGCGCGGGCCCACGGGCTGCACGCGACGGCGCCGCTGACCCTGCGCGTCGAGGACCTCTCGCTCATCGCCGACGCGATGGCCCGGCTGCGCGCCGAGCCGCCGACGTCGCTGGCGGGCAACGACGTCACCAGCACGCAGGACCTCTCGGCGGGCGGCGCGCAGGACGGCGTCGAGCTCCCGCCGACGGACGGGCTGGTCTACCGCACCGCCGACGGCGCCCGCGTCGTCGTCCGTCCGTCCGGCACCGAGCCGAAGCTCAAGTGCTACTGCGAGGTCGTCGTGCCCGTCGCCGTGGACGCCGACGCCGCGGCCGTCGCGGGGGCACGCCGGGACGCCGCCGAGCGCCTCGACGCCCTCCGCGCGGACCTCCGGCGCGTCCTCGACCTGCCGGCGTGAGCGAGCGGTCCCGCCCGGCCGGGCAGGAGGCGCTGTTCGCCGAGCCGCGCGGCGCACGCCGGCCACCGGCCCGGCGCGTGGTGCTGCTGACGGGCCCGAGCGGCTCGGGCAAGACGTCCATGGTGCGCCGGCTGGGCCTGCCGGTGCTCGCGCTGGACGACTTCTACCGCGACGGCGACGAGCCCGGGCTGCCGCACCGCTTCGGCATCGTCGACTGGGACGACCCGGGCAGCTGGGACGCCGGGCGCGCTCTCGCCGCGGTGGAGCGCCTGTGCCGCGAGGGCGAGGCGGAGGTGCCCGTCTACGACATCCCGACCAGCCGCCGCACGGGGACCGTGCACCTGTCGGTGGGGACGGCCCCCGTCGTGGTCGCCGAGGGCATCTTCGCCGCCGACCTCGTCGCCGCCTGCCGCGACCGCGCGCTGCTGGCCGATGCCATCTGCCTCCAGCGCCCCGTCGCCGTGACCTTCACCTTCCGGCTGCTGCGCGACCTCGCCGAGTCGCGCAAGCCCCCGCACACGCTCGTCCGACGCGGCCTGGGCCTCGCGCGCTCGGAGCCGGCCCTGCTGCGCCGCTGGACCGACCTCGGCTGCCGTCCGCTCTCCCCCGCCGCCGCCGAGGAGGCCGTCCGCGCCCTCGTGTGAGGGCCACGACGGCGCGCCCCCGCGCCGCCCCGCGGCGGTCCGTCCGGGTGGGCGGAGCGCCGCCCGTCAGAGACCGGGCAGGACGAGCACGACCGCGAGGACGACCTGGAGCGAGGACGCGACGACGCGCACGTCGTCCCAGCGCAGGAGGCGGCGGTGGGCCGCCGGGTCCCAGCCGCGCCCCAGGGCGCGGTGCTCCGGGACGGCGCCCAGGCCCGTGACGACGAGCACGACGGCGGTGCACGCCGCGGCGCCGACGGCCGTCCAGGCGTCCGTGGACCCGCGGGTCGCGACCACCAGCCAGGCCGAGGCGGCGACCAGGGCGAGGAAGAGCGGCCCGACGAGGCGCTGCACCCGTCGGGAGTGCGACGCCTCGAGCTCGCGGAACGACGCCGCTCCCCCGGGCGCGCGGGCAGCGGTCGCCAGCTGCGGGTAGACGACGAGCCGCACCGTGAGCTGGAAGCCCAGGTAGGCGGCCGCCGCGGCCAGGTGCACCGCCGTCGCCGCGTCGACCGACGCCAGGCTGCTCATCGGCCCGGAGCCGGACCCGGACCCGGACGTGGCGCGACGCCCCGCGCCCGGCCCGGCCTCACCCGCGGGCCGCGGCGTAGCCGGGCAGGACGACCTCCTCGACGAGCACCTCGCGCACCGGGTGCGGCAGGAAGGCGGCGCGGGCCGCGGCGACCGTGGCCGCCTCGAGGTCGTCAAGCGTCCACCCGGCCTCGCGGACGAGGAGCTCCATCTCGCGGCTCATCGACGTCGCCGACTGCAGGCGGTTGTCGGTGTTGACGGTGACCACGACCCCGAGGTCGCGCAGGGCGCTGATGCCGTGCGCGGCGACCGACGTCGCGGCGCCCGTCTGCACGTTCGAGCTGGGGCACAGCTCCAGGGGGATCCGCCGGTCGCGGACCCAGGCGGCGAGGGGCCCCGGCTGCGCCTGCGGCGTGCCGGCGTGCTCGACGTCCTCCAGGAGCCGCACGCCGTGGCCGATGCGCTGCGCCGAGCACGCGTGGACGGCGCCGTGGACCGAGGCCAGGCCTGCCGCCTCACCCGCGTGGATCGTCACCGGAACGCCGGCGTCGTGCAGGAGGCGGAACGCCTCGAGCTGGCGCTCCGGCGGGAAGCCGTCCTCGGCACCCGCGATGTCGAAGCCGACGACCGAGCCGCCGGACGCGGACCCGAGGTGCGCGAGCGTCAGCTCGGCGATCTCCACGCCGCGGTCGGCGTGCCGCATCGCGGTCAGCAGCGTGCCGGTGCGGATGGGCGTGCCGCGCTCGGCGGCGGCCCGCTCGCCCTCGGCGAAGCCCTCCTGCACCGCGACGACGACCTCGTCGAGGCTCAGCCCGCCCGCGAGGTGCTGCTCCGGCGCGTACCGCTGCTCGGCGTACACGACGCCGTCGGCGGCGAGGTCGAGCGCGCTCTCGCGCGCCACCCGGCGCAGGGCGTCCGCGGTCTGCATGACGGCCGTCGTGTGGTCGAACGTCTCGAGGTAGCGCACGAGCGTCCCCGAGCTCGCGGACTGCTCGAACCACCGGCCGAGGGCGTCCGCGGTCGCGGCGGGCAGCTCGTGGCCGACCTCGGCGGCGAGGTCGAGCACCGTCTGCGGGCGCAGCCCTCCGTCGAGGTGGTCGTGCAGGACGACCTTCGGCAGGGACCGCACCGCCCGCAGCGCGCGCTCGTCGACGTCGCCGCGCGGGGCGGGACGGGCGCTCACGCCGGGGTCCCGTCGAGGACGGCCGCCGAGGAGGACAGCCCGAGGCGCGTGGCGCCGGCCGCGACCATCGCGGCCGCCTGCTCGGCGGTGCGGATGCCGCCGCTCGCCTTCACGCCCAGGCGCCCCCCGACCGTCTCCGCCATGAGCCGCACCGCGTGCTCCGTGGCGCCGCCGCTGGGGTGGAAGCCGGTCGAGGTCTTGACGAGGTCGGCGCCCGCCGCCTCCGCGGCGCGGCACGCGCCCACGACGGCGTCGTCGTCCAGCGCGGCCGCCTCGATGATCACCTTGAGCACGGTCGGGGACGGCACGGCCTCGCGGACGGCGGCCACGTCCGCCCGGACCGCCTCCCACGCCCCCGCCCGGGCGGCGCCGACGTCGATGACCATGTCGACCTCGTCCGCGCCGTCGCGCACCGCGCGCGCCGCCTCGGCCGCCTTCACCTCGCTGGTGTGCTTGCCGGAGGGGAACCCGCAGACGGTCGCGACGACGAGGTCGCCCGTGTCCCGCAGCGGCAGCGCCGACGGCGAGACGCACACGGCGAGGACGCCGAGGTCGCGCGCCTCGGCGACGAGCGCGGCGACGTCGTCGGCCGTGGCCTCGGGCTTCAGCAGGGTGTGGTCGACCAGAGCCGCGATCTCCGCGCGGCGCGGTCGCTCCGAGGTGGCTGTCATGCCCCGCATCCTGGCAGCCGCCCGCGTCGGCGGCGCAGGTCGAGGTCCGGGCCGCGGGGGGACGGCTCGCGCGGCGGGGGCCCGCCTACGCTCGCGGGGTGCGCAGGGGCGGCGGGACCGGCGCCGGCGGCGGGGACGCGCCGGCGCTCGTCACGCTGCACGTGTGGGGGGTGCCCGCCCCCGCCGTGCCCCCGGCGCTGGGGCGGATGGCGCTGGACCGGGCGCTGCTGCGCGGCAGCGGCGCCCGGTGGACGAAGCTCCTCGGGACGGGCACGGGACGCACCTTCACCGTCCGCGACGCCGACCCCCTCCACTGGGCGCTGCTGGCGACCTGGGACGACCCCGGCGACGCGGCGTGGTTCGAGCGGTCCGTGACCGTGCGCGGCTGGGACCGCCTCGCCCGCGAGCGCCTGCGGGTCGCGATGACCCCCGTGGCCAGCCGCGGCCGCTGGGGCGGCGAGGAACCCTTCGGCGACCCCGCGCCCCGGCGCCCGGCGGCGGGGACGCCGCTGGTGAGCATCACGCGCGCGCGGGTCCGGACGCGGTCCTGGCGCACCTTCGCCGGCGCCGTCCCGCCCGTCTCGGCGGACCTCGCCGAGGTCGACGGGCTGCGCGCCGCGATCGGCGTGGGCGAGGCCCCCGTCGGGCTCCAGGGCACCGTGAGCCTGTGGCGCGACGCCGCGGCGCTGACGTCCTTCGCCCACGGCCGCGCGGCGCACCGCGCGGTCGTCGAGCGGACCCCGCGCGAGGACTGGTACGCCGAGGAGCTCTTCGCACGCCTGGCCGTCGTCTCCGTGGAGGGCACGCTGCACGGCCGGGCGCCGTGAGCCGGGCGGCGCGCGGGCGGGAGGTGACGCCTACCCTCCCTCGGGTGGTGACGACGACCCCTCCCGCTCCCGCGACCGGTCGCCGCCCACCGCTCGCGGTCGTCGCCCTGGCCCTCGCGGCCGCCGCGGTCCTGGTCCAGGTCGTCCACCCGCTCCTGTCGGGCGGCGCCCTGACCACCGCGACGAGCCTGGCCGTCGTCCTCTTCTGCGCCGCCGCCCTCGCCGACGCGGCCCGCCGCTTCTCCCCGGCCACGGCGGCCGGCGTCCTCGCCGCCGCGGGCGGCCTCGGCCTGCTCGCGGAGGCGGTGGGGACCCGGACCGGCCTGCCCTTCGGCGACTACTCCTACACGGGCTCGCTGCAGCCCGAGGTCCTCGGCGTGCCCCTCGTCGTCCCGCTGGCGTGGACGATGATGGCCTACCCCATGCTGCTCGCCGGCCGCTCGCTCGCGCCGCCCGGCAGCTGGGTCGCCGTGCCGGTGGCCGCGCTCGGGCTGGCCTCCTGGGACCTGTTCCTCGACCCGATGATGGTCGGCGCCGGGCACTGGACCTGGGCCGACCCGTCGCCGGCGCTCCCGGGGGTGCCGGGCATCCCGCTGACCAACTACGCCGGCTGGCTGCTCGTGGCGCTCGTCATCAGCGCCGTGCTGCACCGCCTCGTCCCCGACCCCCGCCGACCCCGACCCCGGCGCCGCGGCGGCGCGGTCGCGGGGGCGCGGGTCCACGGCACCGAGCGAGCCCGCGGCGCCGCCGAGCTCGCCGTCCCGGCGCTCCTGCTCGGGTGGACGTGGCTCGGCTCGACGGTCGAGGCCCTCGTCTTCGCCGGCCGCCCGTGGGTGGCGCTGTGGGGCTTCGTCGTCATGGGCGCCGTCGTCGCCCCGACGCTGGCGCACTGGCTGTGGGCGTCCTCCTCGCTCCGGTCGCGCCCGCAGGCACGTCCGGGGGCACGTCCGGGGGCACGTCCGGGGGCACGTCCGGGGGCTCGGGCAGGTCGTCCCTCGGCACCGCACCCGACGCGTCGCCCGTGACGCACCACCGCACCTGCGCACCCCGCCGGGTCGGACGCGGTCTGGTGCGGGGGACCGCCGCCGTCTCCGTCGGCCTCCTCGCGCACACCGCGGTCAACGCCGTCCTCCTGCGGCGGCCCTCACGGCGGCCTCCTCGCACGTCCGAGCGCGTGAGCGTCCTGCTGCCCGTGCGCGACGAGGCCCACCAGGTCGCCGCGTGCGTTATCGCCGTCCTGGCGCAGGCGGACGTACCGCACCTCGAGGTGCTCGTCCTCGACGACGCCAGCACCGACGGCACGGGCCGGGCCGCGCGGGCCGCCGCCGCCGGGGACCCCCGCGTGCGCGTCCTGGACGGCGAGCCGCTGCCGGCCGGCTGGCTCGGGAAGCCCTGGGCGTGCGCCCAGCTGGCCCGCGCCGCGACGGGCGACGTGCTCGTCTTCTGCGACGCCGACGTCCGCCTGGCCCCGCAGGCGGTGTCGGCCGCCGTGGACCAGCTGCGCCGCACCGGCCTCGACCTGGTCTCGCCCTACCCACGGCAGGTGGCGCTGACGCCGTCGGAGCGGCTCGTCCAGCCGCTGCTGCAGTGGTCCTGGCTCGCCACGCTGCCGCTGCGGGTCGCGGAGCGCTCCCCGCGGCCGTCCCTGTCGGCGGCAGGCGGTCAGCTGCTCGTCGTCGACGCCGCGCGCTACCGGGCGGTCGGCGGGCACGGGGCGGTCCGCGGCGAGGTCCTCGACGACGTCGCGCTCGTGCGCGCCGTGAAGGCCGCCGGCGGGCGTGGCGGCGTCACCGACGGGACCGCGCTCGCCACCTGCCGCATGTACGACGGCTGGGCCGGGGTGCGCGACGGGTACGGCAAGTCCCTGTGGACCGCGGGGGGCTCGCCGGCGGGCTCCCTCGCGCTCGCCGCCGGGCTGGCCCTCCTCGGCGCCGCACCCGCCGTGGGGGCGCTGCTCGGGTCGCGGGCCGGGGCGGTGGGCCTCGCGGCGGGCGTCGGCTCCCGGGTGCTCGCGGCCCGGCGGACCGGCGGGCGGGCCTGGCCCGACGCGCTGGCCCACCCCGCCTCGCTCGTCGTCCTCGCCGGGCTGACCGCCCGGTCGGTGCGCGGGCACCGGCGCGGGGGGCTGGCGTGGAAGGGGCGCTCGCTGCCCCCCGCGGGCCGAGGTCAGGCGCCGCCGGCGGACGTCGAGCGCCGCCGGCGGACGTGGGGCGGCGACGGCTGACGTACCGTGCGCGCGTGCGCAGCGACCGTCGTCACCGCCCCGTCGGCCGCACCGCGGCACCCCTCGTCGCCCTCGCGGCCGCGGGTCTGCTGGCCCTGACGGGCTGCTCGACCGAGGAGCCGCTGCCCTCGGCGTCGGACTCCCTCACGCCGGCGTCGCCGACGAGCAGCCCCACGACGAGCGCCCCGTCGTCCGTGCCGCCGTCGTCCTCGTCGCCGACGACCGCCGCGCCGTCGCCCACCCCCAGCGCCTCGCCCACGGGGGTGGCGGTGGGCGGTATGGTCGAGGGCTTCCCGACCGACGTCGTGCCCGTCCCCGAGGGCGCGGAGGTGACCCTGTCCAACGTCGTCGACGCCGAGGGCGGGGGGCGCACGGTCGCCCTCGCCGGCCGCACGGCGACCAGCGCGGAGGACCTCGTGGCCTTCTACACCGGCGCGCTCGCCGGCCGGGGCTTCACGGCCACGACGCCGCCCGCCGTCGAGGGCGCCGTCGTCACCACCTTCACCCGGGACGGGGCCGCGGACCTGCTCACCCTCTCGGTCACGAGCACCGACGGGGCGCAGGACTTCTCGATCGGCGGCACGCTCGCCCCGTGACCGGGCTGCGGACGGGCGCGCGCTGATGGCCAGGGTCGTCGTCGTCGGGGCGGGGGCCGCCGGGCTCGCCGTGGCCATGCGCCTGGCCCGTCGCGGGCACGACCTCGTCGTCCTGGAGGCGGCCGACGAGGTCGGCGGCAAGCTCGGCTGGGTCGAGCACGAGGGGTTCGGCTTCGACACCGGCCCCAGCCTCGTGACGCTGCCCGCCGTCTACCGGGACCTGTTCCTCAAGACCGGGCGCCGGCTCGAGGACTGCGTGGACCTGGTGCCGCTGGACGTGGCGGCGCGCTACCGCTTCGCCGACGGCACCACCGTCGACGTCCCCACCGGCTCCCGGGGGGCGCTGGCGCGTGCCCTCGACGCCACCCTCGGCGACGGCGCCGGCGCCCAGTGGCTCGCCCTGCTGGAGCGGGGGTCCCGCATCTGGGACCTCTCGCGGGGCCCCTTCCTGTCGTCACCGCTGCGCGGCGTCCGCACGCTGCTGCCGCTCGCGCGCCGGCGCGGCGACCTGCGGACGATCGCGCCGCTGACGTCGCTGCGCGGGCTCGGCGAGCAGCTGCTCGTCCACCCGCACCTTCGGACGATGCTCGACCGCTACGCCACCTACTCCGGGTCCGACCCCCGGCGCGCCCCGGCCGCGCTGGCCTCCACCGCCTACGTCGAGCACGCCTTCGGGTCCTGGTACGTCCGCGGCGGGCTCCGACGCCTCGCGGTGGCCATGGCCGGCCGGGTCGAGGCCCTCGGCGGGCGGGTCCGCTGCGGCGCGGCGGTGGACGAGGTGCTCGTGCACGACGGCCGTGCCGCCGGCGTCCGGCTGCGAGGCGGCGAGGAGGTGCCCGCCGACGTCGTCGTCATGGCCGGCGACGCGGCGTCCCTGTACGGCGTCGGGACGACCGGCGGGCGCGCCCTGCTGCCCGAGGGCCCGGCGCGCCGGCGCGGGGCCGCACGGCTGCGGCGCGCCGAGCCGTCCGCGAGCGGCTTCGTGCTGCTGCTCGCGCTCGAGGGGCGCACGCCGGACCTGCAGCACCACACCGTGCTGTTCCCCGCCGACTACGACGCCGAGTTCGACGCCCTCGCCGGCACGGGCCGCCACCGCGGGGCACCGGTCCCGGTCGAGGACCCGACCGTCTACGTGAGCGCGCCGGACGACCCCGCCACCCGGCCGCACGAGGACGCCGAGGCGTGGTTCGTCCTCGTCAACGCCCCGCGCCACCGCCCGGGCGCGCCGTCCGAGGGCGTCGACTGGGACGCGGCCGGCGCGGACGGCCGACCGCTGGCCGAGTCCTACGCCGACCACGTCCTCGACGTGATGGCCGACCGCGGCCTCGATGTGCGGGACCGCGTGCGCTGGCGGGGCCTGCGCACACCCGCCGACCTCGAGCGGCTCACCGGCAGCGTGGGCGGCTCCATCTACGGCAGCTCGAGCAACGGGGCCCGCGCCGCCTTCCTGCGCCCGCCCAACGCGACCGCCCTGCCGGGCCTGTACTGCGTCGGCGGCTCCAGCCACCCCGGGGGCGGCCTCCCCCTGGTCGGGCTCTCCGCCGAGGTCGTCGCGGGCATGGTCGGCGACGCCTGAGCCCCACCGACCGACGACGGACACGGCCCCGGGGGCCCGCACCGCCGTGCTGCGGGCTCCCCGGTACGGCGTCGGTCGCCGGTCAGCGACCCCCGCGGCGACGACCGCCGCCGCCGGCGCGGGAGACGTCGACGACCGACCGGCGCTGCGCCGGGGGCCGCACCGACGACGAGCCGGACGGGCCACCGGACGAGCCACCGGACGAGGAGCCGCCGCCCCAGCCCTCGGAGGAGCTGGACCAGCTGGTCGGGGCGCCACCGCCGGAGCCGGAGCGACGACCACCGCCGCCACCGCTGCCGCCGCGCGCACCGCTGCCGCCGCGAGCACCCCCACCGGCGCGACCCGCACCGCCGGCGGCGCCACCACCACCGCCACCGCGACGACGTCCACCGCCCGTGGGCTGCTGCTGCGCGGGCGCCGGGGGGGCGGGCTCGACGTGCTCGGCCACCGGGCCGGTGAGGTCGGCCACGACCGGCGACGCGGCGTCGACGTCGTGCCGGGCCGGGGAGATGCCCGCGAGGCGGACGAGCGTGCGGACGTCGCGGTCCTGCTCGGGCAGCACGAGGGTGACGACGTCGCCCCCGGAGCCGGCGCGGGCGGTGCGGCCCGAGCGGTGCAGGTAGGCCTTGTGCTCGGTGGGCGGGTCCACGTGGACGACGAGCTCGACGTCGTCGACGTGGATGCCGCGTGCGGCGATGTCCGTGGCGACGAGCACCTTGACGTCGCCGGAGGAGAAGGCCGCCAGGTGCTCCTGACGCTTGTTCTGGGAGAGGTTGCCCTGCAGGTCGACCGCCGGGATGCCCTGCGCCGTCAGCTGCTTCGCCAGCTTCTTCGCCTGGTGCTTGGTGCGCAGGAACATCATCCGGCGGCCCCGCCCGGAGGCGAGGGTGCGCACGACGTCCGCCTTCGCGGCGGCGTCGCGCACGCCGAGCCAGTGGTGCGTCATCTCCACGACGGGCGACGTCGCGGGGTCGATCGCGAAGGTCAGGGGCTGCGAGAGGTAGCGCCGCACGAGGACGTCCACGCCGTTGTCCAGCGTCGCCGAGAAGAGCAGGCGCTGGCCGCCGGCGGGCGTGCGGTCGAGGATGCGCTTGACCCCCGGCAGGAAGCCGAGGTCGGCCATGTGGTCGGCCTCGTCGAGGACCGTCACCTCGACGTCGTCCAGGTGCACGTGCCCCTGGCCGAGGAGGTCCTCCAGCCGGCCGGGGCAGGCGACGACGACGTCGACCCCGCCCTCGAGGGCCGTGACCTGCCGGCCCTGCGGCACGCCGCCGAAGATCGTCGTGACCTTGAGGCCGACCGCGGTCGCGAGCGGCTCGAGCGTCGCGGTGATCTGCGTGGCGAGCTCGCGGGTGGGGGCCAGCACGAGGCCGCGGGGACGTCCGCGGCCGCGGCGACCGGGGGCGGAGGCGGCGAGACGCGCCGCGAGGGGCAGCGCGAAGGCGAGCGTCTTGCCCGAGCCGGTGCGGCCCCGGCCGAGGACGTCGCGGCCGGCGAGCGTGTCCGGGAGCGTGACGGCCTGGATCGGGAACGGGCGCTCGAAGCCGCGGCCGGCGAGGGAGCTCGCGAGCGCCTGCGGCACACCGAGCTCGGCGAAGGACTGGTCGACGACCGCGTCCTCGGAGACCAGGACGGCGCCGGCGAGCTCGTCCGTCGGCGCCGCGGGGGCGGGACGGCCGGCGCCGCTGCGGGCGCCGGGCTGGCCGCCGGGACGGGACTGCCCGCCGGGCCGCCCCTGGCCGCCGTCGCGGCGGGGCCCGCCGGCGGGGCGGCGACGGGGCGCGCGGGCGGCGCCGTCGCCGGACGGGCGGGAGCTGGTGCTGGGGTGCGTGGGCACAGGTGGCCTCTCGGGGCGGTGGGGGCGCCGAGGGGCGCTCCTCGCGCGGACGAGGTCATCGGCCTGCGGGCGAGCCGGGGTCCTGCGAGGACCTGCCGGGGCCGGGCCGCTGCCGTGAGCTGCGCGGGACGGCTCGGCGGGGCGCCGGAGGCGCCGCGGTACGTCCCCAGTGTGCACCACCAACGCCGCGCCGGGGTCCGCCGCCGGGTCCGGTCACCGGCGCGGACGGCCGGCGTCGTCGTCGACGGCGAGCAGCGCCCGCCGCAGCACGGGCAGGAGCTGGGCGAGGGAGACCAGCGCGACGACGAGCGCGGCGAGGGCGCCGACGAGCGCCCAGGTCGCCGCCTGCTCGGGCCGCAGCCCCGCCACCAGCGCGGTGGCGGCCACGACGAGCACGCGCGTGGGCCGCTCCCCCACCGTGACGACGCCGACCTCGTGCACGCCGGAGGCGCCGGCCCGGGCACGGCTGTACTCGGCGAGCGCGGCGAGCGCGCCGGCGGCGACGACGAGCGGGCCGGGCGCCCCGAGCAGCCACAGCACCACCAGGGCGAGGGCGTCCGCCACGCGGTCCGCGACGGCGTCGGCCACGGCCCCCCAGGCGCTCGTGCGGCCGGTGAGGACGGCGACGCCGCCGTCCAGGCTGTCGAGGACGCCGGAGAGCAGGACGAGCACCGGGACGGCGAGCACCCACCGGCCGCCCGCGGCCGCCGCGGGCAGGGCCGCGAGCGGCACGAGCAGCCCGGCCGCGGTGAGCGCGGTCGGCGCCACCCCCGCCCGCGCCAGGGGACGGGAGAGCAGGTGGACGAGCGACAACCAGCCGCGCACGAGACCCGTGGGCGGCGGCGAGCCGTGCAGGGACGCCCAGCGCCGCAGGTGCTCCTCACGGCCGGGCACCGCCCCGCGGCGCGGGCCGCCCCGGTCCGCGCGGTCCACGCCGTCGCTCAGCGGACGGCGGCCAGGGCCGCCCCGGCGTCCGCCGCGACGGGGGCGGAGGCCGGGGAGCCCAGCCCGAGCGACCGGGCCACCTCGAGCGAGGCGCTGGAGCGGTTGAGCGTGTACAGGTGCAGCCCGGGCGCCCCCGCCTCGAGCAGCTCCGCGCCGAGCTCCACGGTCGCCTGCACGCCCGCGCGGCGCACGGCCTCCGGGCCCCCGGTCCGCTCCGCCTCGGCCAGCCGCTCGGCCAGCCGCTCGGGCACGGGGCTGCCCGAGAGCTTGGCCACCGTCCCCGCCTGCTTCAGCGAGGTCATCGGCATGAGGCCGGGCAGCACCGGGATGTCGCAGCCGTGGTCGAGCGAGCGCTGCACGAGGTCGGTGTACAGGCGCGCCTCGAAGAAGAGCTGCGTGACGGCGAAGGAGGCGCCGGCGCGGGCCTTGAGCGCCAGCACGCGCGCGTCCGCGTCGGCGTCGGCGGACTCGGGGTGCGGCTGCGGGAAGGCGGCGACGCCGACCGTGAAGCCGCCCAGCGTGCGCAGGAGCTCCACCAGCTCCAGGGCCGTCCCGAGACCCTCGGGGTGCCGTTCGAAGGGGGTGCCCGGGCCGCCCGGCGGGTCGCCGCGCAGGGCGAGGACGGAGGAGACGCCCGCGTCGACGTACTCGCCGACCACACGGCGCAGCTCGGCCCGCGAGGCGCTGACGCACGTGAGGTGCGCGACGGGCGACATCGTCGTCTGCTCCGCCAGCGCCCGGGTGGCGCGCACCGTCCGGTCCCGGGTGGACCCGCCGGCCCCGTAGGTCACGGACACGAAGGTGGGCTCGAGGGGCTCCACCCGGCGCAGCGAGCGCCAGAGCACCTGCTCGCCCGCGTCGTCGCGGGGCGGGAAGAACTCGAAGGACAGGGACGGGCGGCCGTCGGCGCGCAGCGCCGCGAGCACGTCCTGCAGCGGGGCCGCGCGCGTCGCCATGGCTCGAGGCTAGCCCGGACGACCGACGTCGCCACGGTCGGCGCCGGCGGGCAGGAGCTGGACGGCCGCCCCCGCCGCGGGCGCCCCGGCAGGACTCCCGGGACGTGCGCGCCTAGGCTGCGCCGGTCGCCGTCGGCGGCACCCGTGCGGCGCGGCGGCAGGCCGCACCCGTGGTCGCCGAGGCGTCGGCGGCCGTCACGGACGCGGGTCGAGCGGAGGGTGGAGGTCCCGACGTGGAGGTGCTCACGACCACCGCGTCCGGCAGCGCCGCGGGCGCGGGCAGCCGTGCCGGCGACCGACGGGCGGCGGACGACGGCGAGGTCCTGCGCTCGCGCGTCCAGGCGGAGCTGGACGCGGTGCTGGCGCGCCAGCGGCCGGTGCTCGCGGAGGTCTCCCCGCGCAGCGAGCCCCTGCTCGACGCCGTCGCGGCGCTCGTCGCCGGGGGCAAGCGTCTGCGGGCGGCCTTCTGCGCGTGGGGCTACCGGTCCGCCGGGGGCCAGGACACCGCGGTCGAGGCCCGCGCGGGCGCCGCGCTGGAGCTCTTCCAGGCCGCCGCGCTCATCCACGACGACGTCATGGACGGCTCCGACACCCGTCGGGGCATGCCGTCGGTGCACCAGCAGTTCTCCGACCTCCACGCGCGCAGCGGCTGGACCGGCTCGTGCGAGCGCTTCGGCGAGGCCGCGGCCGTCCTGGCCGGCGACCTCTGCCTCTCGTGGAGCGACGAGGTCCTCGCCGCCTGCGGCGCCGCCCCGGAGCGCCTGGCCGCCGCCAGCCTCGTCTTCGACCGGATGCGCACCCAGCTGATGGCGGGCCAGTACCTCGACGTCCTCGAGCAGGCCTCCGGCGCGTCGGCCCCCGAGGGCGCCGACGAGCGGGCGCTGCGCGTCCTGCGCTGGAAGAGCGCCAAGTACACGGTGGAGCACCCGCTGCTCATCGGTGCGGCGCTCGCGGGGGCGTCCGCCGGGCAGCGGGCCGCCCTGTCCGCCTACGGGCTGCCCCTCGGCGAGGCCTTCCAGCTCCGTGACGACGTCCTCGGGGTCTACGGCGACGCGGTCGTCACCGGGAAGCCGACCGGGGACGACCTGCGCGAGGGCAAGCGGACGATGCTCGTCGCCCTGGCCGCCCGGCGCGGCAGCGCCGAGGACGCCTCAGAGCTGTCGGCGCTCCTGGGTTCTCCCGACCTCGACGACGACGGCGTCGCCGTCCTGCAGGACCTCATCCGCCGCACCGGCGCCCTCGCCGCCGTCGAGCAGCTGATCGACGACCTCGTCACCCGCTCCCGGGCGGCGCTCGCGGAGGCCCCCGTGACGGAGGCGGCCCGCGCCGCGCTCGGCGACCTCGTGTCCATCGCCACCGCCCGCACGGCCTGAGCCTGCGCCCACGACCGCAGCACCCGCGCGCGTCCCCGCCCCCGACGCGCCCGCCCGACGTACGACCACCGACCGGCGCGAGAGCACGACGCGACGGACGACCCACGCCGCAGACCACACGCGACAGTTCGGGGAACCCCATGAGCCCGCTCCTCACCGGCCGCGGCCGGATGCCCGGCAGCCCGACCGGCGGTCGTCCGACCGGCGCCGCCACCGCGCGCCGCTGGGCCCGGTGGGCCGCGCAGGCCGCCGTGCCGGGGCGCCTGCGCACGACGTCCGGGCCCAGCGACCACGTCGTCGTGGTCGGCGCCGGCCTGGCGGGCCTGTCGGCCGCCATGCACCTCGCGGGCGCCGGCCGCCGCGTCACCCTGCTCGAGCGCGGGGCCACGCCCGGGGGCCGCGCCGCGCGGCTCGAGCTGCAGGGCCCCACCGGGACGTACCGGTTCGACCCGGGGCCCACCGTGCTGACGATGCCCGACCTCATCGCCGACTGCTTCGACGCCCTCGGCGAGGAGATGACGGACTGGCTGACCCTCGACCCGGTCTCGCCGCTGTACCGCGCGCAGTACGCCGACGGCTCGTCGATGGACGTGCACGCCGACCCGGGGGCGATGGCCGCCGAGGTCGAGCGCGTCATCGGCCCGGACGAGGCGCAGGGGTACCTGCGGTACGTCGACTACGTCTCGAGGCTCTACCGCGCCGAGATGCGGGACTTCATCGACACGAACATCGACACGCCGCTGGACCTGGTGACGCCGGACCTCGCCCGGCTGGCCGCGCTGGGCGGCTTCGGCCGGCTGGCCCCCCGCGTCGAGCGGTACCTCAAGGACACCCGGACGCAGCGGGCCTTCTCCTTCCAGGCGCTCTACGCGGGCCTGTCCCCCTACGACGCCCTCGCGCTCTACGCCGTCATCGCCTACATGGACTCCGTCGCCGGCGTGTTCTTCCCCCGCGGCGGCGTCGCGGCCGTCCCCGAGGCGATGGCCGCGGCGCTCGAGGCGCACGGCGTCGACGTGCGGTGCTCGACCGAGGTCGCCTCGGTCGAGCACTCCGGCGGCCGGGCGAGCGCCGTCGTCACGGCCGACGGCGAGCGGATCGCCTGCGACGCCGTCGTCCTCAACCCGGACCTGCCGGTGGCGTTCCGCGAGCTGCTCGGGGTCGAGCACCGCTCGACCCGGCGCATCACGTACTCGCCGTCGTGCTACCTCATGCTCGCCGGCTCGACCGCGCACTACCCCGGCTCGGCGCACCACACGATCTCGTTCGGCCACGCCTGGGAGGAGGTCTTCGCCGAGCTCACCGGCGGACGGCTCATGAGCGACCCGAGCGTGCTCGTCTCGACGCCGTCGCTGTCGGACCCCACCGCCGCGCCGGAGGGGCGGCACACCTACTACGTCCTCTTCCCGACGCCGAACCTGCAGAGCGCGCCCGACCTGGACTGGGAGCGGGTCGCCCCGCACTACCGCGAGCACGTGCTGCGGACGCTGGAGTCCCGTGGCTTCCCCGGCTTCGCCGACGGGATCGAGGTCGAGGACGTGACGACGCCGCTGGACTGGCAGCGGCGCGGGATGGAGGCGGGGGCGCCCTTCGCGGCCTCCCACGCCTTCAGCCAGACGGGTCCCTTCCGCCCGGGCAACCTCTGGGGCGAGAACGTCGTCCTCACCGGCTCGGGCACCCAGCCCGGCGTCGGGGTCCCGATGGTCCTGGTCTCCGGCCGCCTGGCCGCCGAGCGGATCACCGGCCGGGTGCCGGGCTACCGGTCGAGGGCCTACCGGTGACCCCGGCCCCGACGCCGGCGCCGGCGCCGCCCGCGAGGACGCCTGCGCCGCAGAGGTACCGGATCGGCGAGCGGTCGCTCGACGCCGCCGGCATCACCGACCCGGCGCTGCGGGCCGACTTCCAGGAGTGCCGACGGCTGCACGCCGAGCACGGCCGCACCTACTACCTCGCGACGGCGCTGCTGCCGCCGGCGAAGCGGCCGTGGGTCTGGGCGCTCTACGGCTTCGCCCGGTACGCCGACGAGTTCGTCGACAGCCTGACCTCGCCCGACCCCGACGCGCTCGTGACCTTCGAGGAGGAGTTCTGGCGCGGGCTCGACGGGGCGCGCGCCGGCGGGACCGCCCCGGACGCCGTGAGCCGGGCGATGGCCCTGACCACGCAGCGGTGGGACATCCCCCGCGAGCACGTCCGGGCCTTCCTGGCGTCCATGCGGATGGACATCACCGAGACGGGCTACGCGACCTGGGCCGACCTCGTCCACTACATGCACGGCTCCGCCGCGGTCATCGGCCTGCAGATGCTGCCCGTCCTGGAGCCGCTCGAGGGCCTGGAGGAGCCGGCGGCGCGCTGCGCCCGGACCCTCGGCGAGGCGTTCCAGATGTCGAACTTCATCAGGGACGTCGGCGAGGACCTGGAGCGCGGGCGCGTCTACCTGCCCCAGGAGGACCTGGACGCCTGCGGCGTCGACCGGGACGAGCTGTGGCACTGCCGCCGGTCGGCGTCCCTGACGCCGGGCGTCCGCACGCTGCTGGAGCTCGAGGTGGCGCGCACCCGCGAGCTCTACGCCCGCGCGCGCCCCGGCGTCGGGATGCTGGCGCCCACCAGCCGGGACGCCATCGCCTGCGCCGACGAGCTGTACGGCGGCATCCTGCGCGCCGTCGAGGACGCCGACCTCAGGGTGCTGCACCGGAGGGTCTCCGTGCCGACGCCCCGACGGCTGCGGGTGGCGCTGCCCGCCCTGGCCCGGGCCCGGCGGGCCCGCCGCGACGAGAGGGCCTGGCGCCGCGCCTGAGCGCCGGCCGGGTCGGCCCGGTCGGCCGGACGGACGGACCTCTCGGTCGGTCGGTCGGTCGGACCTCTCGGTCGGTCGGTCGGTCGGACCTCTCGGTCGGTCGGTCGGTCGGACCTCTCGGTCGGTCGGTCGGTCGGACCTCTCGGTCGGTCGGTCGGTCGGACCTCTCGGTCGGTCGGTCGGTCAGAAGGCCAGCGCCTGCGCGCGGCGCCGGACCTCCGTGGTCCGGTGCTCGGCCCGCAGCGCCTCGACGGGCGTGCCCGGCAGCGAGGGGTCGGGGGTGAAGAGCCAGCGGAGGGTCTCCGCGTCGGAGTAGCCGGCGTCGGCGAGGACGACGGCCGTGCCGCGCAGCCGCGGCAGCGGCACGGGGACGACGAGGGCCGTGGGCACGCAGTCGGCCCGGGGGCGACCTCGTCGCACGGCGACGAGGTCGCGGTCGGAGACCATCCGCCGCACCTGGGACAGGGCCAGCCCGAGGTGCTCGGCGACCTCCTGGACGGTCATCCACCCGTCGACGAGCTGCTCGAGGTCGGCGAGCGGCACGTCCCCGCGGGTGCCGTCCCCTCCCTGCCGGCTGTCCTGCTGGGGCTCCTGGTCGGGCGTGCTCACCCTCCGAGCGTGCCACGCCCCGGGCGGCGGCGACGCCTGCAGTCGGACGTGGCCCGTGCCGACCCGTCCTGACGAACCGCGCCGTGCCGGTGGCGCCGTGCCGGACCCCGCCGTGACGGGCTCCCCGAGGTCCCCCGGGAGATGGAGTTGCACGCCTGTAAGTCGCTGCCTCTCAGCAGGTGTGGGGTACGTTCCGTCACAGCAGCATCACGAGCCCCATCGAGCACGTCTGTCACACCACGACCACCGACCCCGGACCCGCGCCGCACCCCCCGACAGGACGGGAGGCCGCCTGCGGGACCGCACCGGGCCGCGCGCCCGGAGGACACGACGAGGACGCCATGACGACGCCCCCCGCCGCTGCGGCGACCATCCCGGCCGAGGCCGCCCCCCGACGCGACGACGACCGGGGTCGGGCGTCGTCCCACCCCGTCGGGCCGACCCGTCGACGTCCGCTGTCCCTGGTGCTCGCCGCCGCGCTCGGTGCGGGCGGCCTGCTCCCGGCCACCACGGCCGCGAGCGCGGACGACGCCCCCGAGCGGCGCCCGGCCCAGGACCACCGCGAGGGCGCGGGGCAGGCCCGGCGCACGGCCCCCGGCCCCGCGGTGCAGCTCGCCGCCCCCGTGGCGCTCGCCGCCGCGGCCGCCCGCCGCTACGTCGTGCAGCCGGGCGACACCGTGAGCGGCATCGCCGCGCGCAGCGGCCTCTCGCAGCGCGACGTCGTGGCCGCCAACGGGCTGGACGCGAGCGGCGCGATCCGCGCCGGGCAGGTCCTCGTGCTCGACCGGGCGGCCGCGGCGGCGGCGACGCCGGGCGGCACCTACGTGGTGCGGGCCGGGGACACCGTGTCCGGCATCGCGGCCCGCACCGGCACCAGCCAGCGCGCCGTCGTCGAGGCCAACGGCCTCGACGCCCGCGCCAGCATCCGCGAGGGACAGGTCCTGCGCCTCGCCGGCGGCGCGCCGGCCCCGACCCGCAGCACCCCCGCCCCGACGCGCGCCACCACGACCTACACCGTCCGCCGCGGCGACACCGTCTCCGGCATCGCCGCCCGCACCGGCACCAGCCAGCGCGCCATCGTCGAGGCCAACGGCCTCGACGCCCGCGCCAGCATCCGCGAGGGACAGGTCCTGCGCCTGACCGGCGGCGCGCCGGCACCGACCCGCAGCACCCCCGCCCCGACGCGCGCCACCACGACCTACACCGTCCGCCGCGGCGACACCGTCTCCGGCATCGCCGCCCGCACCGGCACCAGCCAGCGCGCCATCGTCGAGGCCAACGGCCTCGACGCCCGCGCCAGCATCCGCGAGGGACAGGTCCTGCGCCTCGCCGGCGGCGCGCCGGCCCCGACCCGCAGCACCCCCGCCCCGACGCGCGCCACCACGACCTACACCGTCCGCCGCGGCGACACCGTCTCCGGCATCGCCGCCCGCACCGGCACCAGCCAGCGCGCCATCGTCGAGGCCAACGGCCTCGACGCCCGCGCCAGCATCCGCGAGGGACAGGTCCTGCGCCTGACCGGCGGCCCGGTCCCCGCCGCGGCCCCGACGCCGGCTGCGCCGGCGCAGCCGGGCAGCTACGTCGTGCGCCCCGGGGACACGCTCAGCACCATCGCGCGCCGCCAGGGCACGACCGTCGCCGCGCTGCGCCAGGTCAACCCCGGGGTCGGCGCCGACGGGCTGATCCGCGTCGGGCAGCGGCTGTCCGTGCCCGGTGGGTCCACGTCGGCCGCGCCCGCGGGCGCGCCCGTGCCCTCTACCTTCCTCGGCCGCACCTACCCGCCGTCGACGACGGGCTCGGCGACCGCCAACCGGGACGCGCTGCGCGCACGCCCGGTCCCGAGCCGGGAGGAGATGCGCGCCCTCGTCGTGGCCACCGCCCGGCGGTGGGGCGTGGACCCGTCGCTGGCCCAGGCCGTGGCGTTCCAGGAGTCCGGCTTCAACATGCGCGCCGTCTCGCCCGCCAACGCCGTCGGCGTCATGCAGGTCATCCCCTCGTCCGGGCGGTGGGCCGCCGACCTCGCCGGCGAGGACATCGACCTGCTCGACCCCCAGGACAACGTGACGGCGGGCGTCGTGATCCTCCGCTCGCTCGTGCGCAGCGCGCCGGACCAGGCCACGGCGATCGCTGGCTACTACCAGGGGCTCGGCTCGGTCCGCAGCCGCGGCATGTACCCCGACACGCGCCGCTACGTCGCGAGCGTGCAGACGCTCCAGCGCCAGTACCGCTGAGCGGGCGGCCCCGCGCGTCCGGGGGGCCCGCGCGCGGCGCCTCGGGCGGCGGGACGCCGATCCCTAGACTCCGCGCCATGGCAGCCGGGGCGACCGCGGGCGGCGACCCGCTCGTGGGCGCGGTCGTCGACGGCCGCTACCGCGTCTCCCGACGCATCGCCCGGGGCGGGATGGCGACGGTGTACCTGGCCACGGACACCCGCCTGGACCGGGACGTCGCGCTCAAGGTGATGCACGCGCACCTCGCGCAGGACCCGGAGTTCGTGGCCCGCTTCCACCGCGAGGCCGTGGCCGCGGCCCGGGTCGCGCACCCCGGCGTCGTCGCCGTCTACGACCAGGGCCGCGACGACGACGCCCGGCACGGGGTGGGGGCGGGGGTCGTCTACCTCGTCCTGGAGCACGTCCCCGGCTCCACGCTGCGCGACCTCCTCGCCGAGGAGGGGGCCCTGCCGGTGGGGACGACGCTCGCCGTCCTGGAGCCCGTGCTCGACGCCCTCGCCGCGGCGCACCGCGCCGGCGTCGTCCACCGCGACGTCAAGCCCGAGAACGTGCTGCTGACCGACGACGGGCGCGTCAAGGTCGCCGACTTCGGCCTGGCGCGCGCCGCGAGCTCGCACACGTCGGCGCACACGAGCGGCGTGCTCATGGGGACCGTCGCCTACCTCTCCCCCGAGCTCGTCGAGCACGGGAGCGCCGACGCGCGCAGCGACGTCTACGCGGCCGGCATCACGCTCTTCGAGATGCTGACGGGCTCGCAGCCGTTCACCGGCGACGTCCCCATCCACGTGGCGCACCAGCACGTGACGCGCGACGTCCCCGCGCCGAGCGAGCTCGTGGCGACCGTGCCGCCCGAGCTCGACGACCTCGTCCTGTGGATGACCGCGCGCGACCCCGACGAGCGCCCCACCGACGCGCGCGAGCTCGTCCACGAGGTGCGCGCCCTGCGGCGGGACCTGCCCGACGCGGTGCAGGACGCGGCCCCCCGGCGGACCGGTCGCGCCCCCGCACGGGGGGCAGGAGCCGGCGACGCACGGGGAGGACCGGACCGGGGGACGACCCGGGCGTCGAGCTCGACCACCGCCCTGCCCGTGCGCCACGAGCACGTCGCCGCCCTGCCCGTCGGCGAGGCCGGCGCGGTCGAGGACGCGTCGGGCCCGCCCACGGCCACCGCCGCCCTGCCCCGGCCCCGCAGGCAGGAGCGTCAGGGCCGGCAGGAGCGTCAGGGCCGGCAGGAGCGTCAGGGCCGGCAGGAGCGTCAGGGCCGGCACGACCGCCGCGGGACGTCGGGCGGCGCGGTCGCCGCACCGCGCCCGCGCCGCCGGGGCCGGCGCGCGGCCGCCGCGGTCGTCGGCGTCGCCGTCGTCCTGCTCGCCGCCGGCGCCGCCTGGTGGGCGCTGCTCGGGCCCGGGTCCGACGTCCCCGTGCCCCCCACCTCCGGGCTCGACCGGGCCGCGGCCCAGCAGGCGCTGGGTGACGCGGGGCTGAGCTCGGAGGTCTCCGAGCGCTTCGACGAGGAGGCGCCGTCGGGCACGGTCATCGGCACGAACCCGGCCGAGGGCGCCGACGCGGGCCGCGACGAGGTGGTGCAGGTCTTTGTCTCCCGCGGCTCGGAGTTCTCCCTGGTCCCGGACGTCGTGGGCTCGGGCCTGTCCGCGGCGCGCGACGCCGTCGAGCAGGTCGGCCTCACGCTCGAGGAGGCCGAGCCCGCCTACGACGAGCAGGTGCCCGAGGGCTCCGTCGTCAGCCAGGACCCGACGAGCGGCGACGAGCTGCGCCGCGGCGAGGCCGTCGACGTCGTCGTCTCCCTCGGGCGGGAGCCGGTCGACGTCCCCGACGTCGTCGGGCGCTCCCGCGGGGAGGCCGTCGCCGCGGTGCAGGGGGCCGGGCTGGACGCGGTCGTCACCGAGGAGAACAGCGACGACGTCCAGGAGGGCGACGTCGTCGCGCAGAGCCCCGAGGACGGGACGCTCTTCGCCGGGGACGACGTCCGGCTCGTCGTCTCGCTCGGTCCCGACCTCGTGACGGTGCCGGACGTCGTCGGGCTCCAGCTGGACGACGCCCGCGCGCAGCTGGAGGGCGCGGGCTTCGCCGTCGAGGAGGAGAGCGTCCTCGGCGGCTTCTTCGGCACGGTGCGCGAGCAGAGCGTCACCGGTGGCACGGAGGCGGAGCCCGGCACGACGATCACGCTCACGGTCGTCTAGAGGACAGCCGGGGTGGCCACCGCGCCCCCGGGCGGCCCCGTCAGCCCGGGCCGGGGTCAGCCCAGGCCGGGCTCCTCGTCCTCCTGGTAGGCGTACCGCTCCTGGCGCCAGCAGTCGCCCACCGCGTGGTAGCCGCGGTCCTCCCAGAAGCCCCGCTTCACCTCCGTGAGGTACTCCCACCCGCGGAACCACTTCGGGCCCTTCCACGAGTAGAGGTGCGGCAGGACGAGTCGCACGGGGTAGCCGTGCTCGGGCGTGAGCGGCTCTCCCCCGCGGTGCGTCGCCAGGAGGGTCCGCGGCGAGGTGAGGTCCTCGAGCCGGACGGTGGCGGAGTAGCCGTACTCGGCGTAGACGAGGACCGCGGTGACGTCGTCGGCCGGCGGGTGCCGGTCGACGAGGTCCCGGGTGGGGACGCCCTCCCACTCGTTGTCGAGCACGCTCCACCGCGCGGCGCAGTGCAGGTCGGCCCGCACGCGCCTCCTCGGCAGGGCGCTGAAGGCCTCGTGGTCCAGGACGTGCCGGCCGCCGTCGCGGGTCGCGCCCTCGACGACGAGGGTCCACCGCTCCGGACGGAACCGGGGCACCCTCCCGTAGTGCATGACCGGCAGGTCGGGCAGCTGCCGCTGACCGGGGGGGAGCGTCCGCGGGGGCGTGAAGGCCCCCAGCGGCGCCGCGGCGCCCGCGTCCACGCCGCGCCCCGCGCCCGGCGGGTCCGCGTCGTGGTCCGGGCCGCGGTGGTCCTCGTGCGAGGAGCCCCCTCCCCCGTGCCTCACGGCTGCTGACGCCTCCCCGGCCCGTCGGGCTCGTCCGGGAGGCCGGCGAGCAGCTCGGCGAGGACCTCCCCGGCCCGGGCCGCGTCGTCGTCGTCCACGTCGAGGTGGGTGACCAGCCGTAGGATCCGGGGCCCGAGCGAGGAGACCCGCACGCCGCGGCCCGCGGCCCGCGCCGCGACGCCGGCGGCGTCGGGCACGTCGAGCACGACGATGTTGCTGCGGACGGCCGCCGGGTCGACGCAGCCCGGCCGGGCGTCGGCGCAGGTCCGCGCCAGCGCGGCGGCGCGGCGGTGGTCGTCGGCGAGACGGTCGACGTGGTGGTCGAGGGCGTGGAGGCCCGCCGCCGCCAGCACGCCGGTCTGCCGCATCCCGCCGCCGAGCCGCTTGCGCAGCGTCCGCGCGCGGGCGACGCGCTCGGCGCTGCCCGCGAGCAGCGAGCCCACCGGCGCGCCGAGGCCCTTGGACAGGCACACCGAGACGGTGTCGGCGCAGGCGCCGTAGTCCGCGAGGTCGACGCCGTCGGCGACGGCGGCGTTCCAGAGCCGGGCGCCGTCGAGGTGCACGGCGACGCCGGCGGCGCGCGTGCGCTCGCGCAGGTCCGCCAGGGCGGCGAGCGGCGTGATGGTGCCCCCGCCGAAGTTGTGGGTGTTCTCGACGGCGACCGCAGCCGTGGAGACGAGGTAGGGCCCCGCGTCCGGCGTGAGCATGGCCTCGACGACGTCCGGGTCGACCAGCCCGGCGGGTGCTCCGGGCCGCGGCACGGACGGCCACGTGCGGGTCGTGACCCCCCCGAGGGCGGCGTGCGCGCCGAGCTCCGCGCGCACGACGTGGGCGAGGCTGTCGCAGATCAGCTCCTGCCCCGGCTCGACGAGCGTCCGGACGCCGAGGACGTTGGTCATCGAGCCGCTGGGGGCGAAGACGGCGGCCTCGTGGCCGAGCAGCGCCGCCACCCGCTCCTCGAGCGCCGTCGTCGTCGGGTCCTCGCCGTAGACGTCGTCGCCGACCTCCGCCGCCGCCATGGCCGCCCGCATGGCCGCCGTCGGTCGGGACACGGTGTCCGAGCGCAGGTCGACCCCCCGGCGCCCCGCCGCGGGGGCGGTGCCCGAGGAGGACGGGGCGGAGGCGGGCGACGACGCGGTACCGGCACCTCGACGGGTCGTCACCGGCGCCTCAACGACCACGGAGCATGTCCGCCGCGAGGAAGGCCAGCTCGAGGGACTGCTGGTGGTTGAGCCGGGGGTCGCAGAGGGTCTCGTAGCGGGAGGCGAGGGCGGCGTCGTCGATGTCCAGCGACCCGCCGAGCACCTCGGTGACGTCGTCGCCCGTCAGCTCGATGTGCAGGCCGCCGGGGACGGTGCCGGCGGCACGGTGCACCTCGAAGAAGCCGCGGACCTCGTCGACGACCTCGTCGAAGCGCCGGGTCTTGTACCCGGAGGACGAGGTGAAGGTGTTGCCGTGCATGGGGTCGCAGACCCACAGCGGCGTGCGGCCGGCGTCGTCGACCGCGCGCACGAGCTCGGGGAGCACGTCCCGGATGCGCCCCGCCCCCATCCGCGTGACGAAGGTCAGACGGCCCGGCTCGCGCTCGGGGTCGAGCCGGTCGGCGAGCGCGAGGGCCTGCTCCGGCGTCGTCGTCGGCCCGAGCTTGACGCCCAGGGGGTTGCGCACGCGCGAGAGGAGGTCGACGTGCGCGCCGTCCACGTCCCGGGTGCGCTCGCCGATCCACAGGAAGTGCGCCGACACGTCGTAGGGCAGCCGGGTGCGCGAGTCGATGCGGGTCAGGGCGCGCTCGTAGTCCAGCAGCAGCGCCTCGTGGCTGGCGAACATCTCCGTGCTGCGCAGGGCGTCGAAGTCGGCGCCGCACGCGGCCATGAACGCCATGGCCCGGTCGATCTCGCCGGCGAGGTCGGCGTACGCCGTCGTCGCGCTGTTGGCGACGAACCCGCGGTTCCACTCGTGCACCTGCCGCAGGTCGGCGAAGCCGCCGGAGGTGAAGGCGCGGATGAGGTTCAGCGTGCTCGCGGCCGTGTGGTACGCCTTCACGAGCCGCTGCGGGTCGGGGGTGCGCGCCTCCGGGGTGAAGGCGAAGCCGTTGACGGCGTCCCCGCGGTAGGCGGGGAGCGTGACGCCGTCGCGGGTCTCGGCGTCGCTGCTGCGCGGCTTGGCGAACTGCCCCGCCATCCGGCCCATCTTCACGACGGGCAGGCTCGCCCCGTAGGTGAGCACGACGGCCATCTGCAGGACCGTCTTCACACGCCGGCGGATGGCGTCGGCCGTCGCGTCGGCGAAGGTCTCGGCGCAGTCCCCGCCCTGCAGGACGAACGCACGGCCCTGCGCCGCCTCGGCGAGACGGCTGCGGAGCCGGTCGACCTCGCCCGCGAAGACGAGCGGCGGCAGCGCGGAGAGCTCCGCGGTCGCACGCTCCAGCGCCTCGGCGTCCGGCCACGCCGGCTGCTGCACGCGTGGCAGGTCGCGGTGGGCGTCGAGGCCGCCCACGCTCGCCGGCGCGGGGGCGGAGCCCCCGCCGAGGTCGTCGTCGAGGAGGTCGGCGGGCGGTGCGGGCGCGGTGCTCACGGCCGCCAGGGTAGGCGCCGCGTCCGACGGCCCCGTCCGCCCGTCCGACCGGTGGTCCCCGCGCCGGACGCGCGCCGGGTCACGCCGACGCCCCGCTCAGGGGGCCACCCGTCCGTTGCGCTCGAAGGCGGCGTACGTGACGGGCATGAGCCCGCGCCAGACCTCCTCCATCACCTCGGCGCACATCTCGATCTCGCGCTGGGGGAAGGAGGGGAAGGTCGAGCCCTCCCGCTGCGTGCGCAGGGACAGGAAGTTCATCAGCGCCCGCGCGTTCATCGTCACGTACATCGAGGAGTACGTCGTCACGGGCAGGACGACACGAGCGACCTCGCGGGCGACGCCGGCGTCGAGCATCGCGCGGTAGGCCTCGTACGCCCGGGTGCTGGCCGCACGGACCTCGCTCTCGACGAGGGCGTGCTGGTCGGGCGTGCCCGCCGTGAAGCGGTAGGCGCCGGGCTTGCCCTCCTGCACGAGCCGCCGGTCGCGGCCCGGGACGTAGAAGACCGGCCGCAGCTCGCGGTAGCGCCCGCTCTCCTCGTTGTAGGAGGCGATCCGGTGCCGCATGAACTCGCGGAAGACGAAGATCGGCGCCTGCACGTAGAAGGTCATCGACGTGTGCTCGAAGGGGCTGCCGTGCCGGTCGCGCATGAGGTAGTTCACGAGCCCGGCGCTGCGCCGCTGGGCGTCGCCGTCGGCGGTGAGGTCGGCGCCGACGTCGTCGCGGCTGGCCTCGCCCTTCGTGGACACCCGCGCCGCGAACAGGACGTCGGCGTCGCTGGCGCTCGCGCGGACGAGCTCGACGACGACGTCGCTGCGGAAGACGGGCTCGGGCGCGGCGTCGCCGCCCGCACCGCTGCCCGGCGGGCCCGGCTCGGCGGTGCCCCCAGGAGTCGCCCCCTGGACCGCCTCCTGGCGGGCGACCTCCTGCTCCGGGCCGCCGCTCCCGGCGCTCACGCGCCCACCACGCGGACGCCGTCCTCGGCCACGAGGACGCGGACCCGGCCCAGGTCACGGACGACGACGTCGGCCGCGAGCCCGTCCGCGGCGGTCGTCGTCGTCACGCCGAGCGTCGCGCAGCCGGCCGCACGGGCGGCCGCGACGCCGGCGGGCGCGTCCTCGACGACGAGGCAGCGCGCCGGGTCGACGCCGAGCCGCTGCGCCGCGAGGAGGAAGGGCTCGGGGTCCGGCTTGCCGCGGACGACGTCGTCGGCCGTGACGAGGACGGCGGGCGCCTCGACGCCGGCGGCCCCCAGGCGGGCGAGGGCCAGCGGGCGGGTGCACGACGTCGCGATGGCCGCGCGCGCCGCCGGGAGGGCGGCCAGCGCGGCCAGGGCGCCGGGCAGGGCGCGGATGCCCTCGGTGTCCTGCGTCTCCAGCTCGGTGATGCGGGCCACGCCCTCCTCGACGCGGTCGGCCGGCAGGAGCGCCTGCGCGATGGCCCGAGCGGGCACCCCGTGCCACCCGAGGAGCTGCTCCGCGTCGATGCCCATCTCCTGCGCCCACCGGGCCCAGCAGCGCTCCACCGACGGCGTCGAGTCGACGAGCGTGCCGTCCATGTCGAACAGGACGGCGGCGAAGGGGACGCGGCCGGGGTGCAGCAGCTCGCCCGCCGACGGCGAGACCTCGTCCGGGGGCGCCGCCGCCTCGACGGGCTCCGGAGCCGTGCCGTCGGGGGCTCCGGCCGGGGCCGGCTGCTGCGTCGTGGCGCGGGGGGGCATGGCCCCGCACCCTACGGGCGCGCGGTGACGCGCTCCCCGCCCTGCCAGACCCGCGGCCCGGCGCGGGCGACGGCCTCCGCCGGGCCGCGAGGCCGCCCCGCGGCGGGCACGGCCCCGTGCCCAGGCCCCGTGCCCGGGCCCTGTGCCTGGGCCCCGTACCCGGGCCGCGTGCCTGGGCCCTGTGCCTGGGCCCCGTGCGAGCATCGCGCGCGTGAGCGCCCCCTCCGCCCCGCCCGCCCGTGGCGCCCGGCTGCGCGCGCCGTCGCGACTGGTGGGGGTGGACGCCGCGCGGGGGGTCGCGCTGCTCGGGATGGTCGCCACGCACGTCCTGCCGCTCGAGACCTACGACGCGGACGGCTTCGAGACGGGCGCGAGCCTCACGGCGGTGCTGGCCGCCGGTCGCGCGTCGGCGCTCTTCGCCGTCCTCGCCGGGGTCTCGCTCGCGCTGGCGGGCGGGGGCACCCGGCCGCCCGTCGGCCGCGGCCTCGCGCGGGCCCGCCGCGGCGTGGCCGCCCGGGCGGGCGTCGTCGCGGCCGTCGGGCTCCTCGTGGGCTCCTTCGGGGCCCCGGTCGCCGTCATCCTCGTCAACTACGGGCTGCTGTTCCTCGTGGCCCTGCCCTTCCTCGGCTGGGGGCCTCGCCGGCTCGTGCCGCTGGGCGCCGCCTGGCTCGTCGTCGTGCCGGTGCTGCTGCACCCGCTGCGGGGCGCCCTGCAGGGGGCGGGCCTGCTCTCGCTGCGGCCCGGCAGCAGCCCCACGCCGCTGTCCCTCGCGGACCCCGTCGAGCTCGTCGGCCACCTCCTGCTCACGGGGTACTACCCGGTGCTCTCGTGGGCAGGCTTCCTCGTGCTCGGCCTCGGCGTCGGCCGCCTCGACCTGCGGCGCGCGGGCACCGTCGTCGTGGTCGCGCTGGGTGGTCTCGCGGCGGCGCTCGTCGCCTGGGCGTCCTCCGCGGCGCTGCTGCCCCTCGCCGCTCCCTCGCTCGAGGTCCCCGCCGGCTTCCCCACCCCCGCGGAGACGCTCGGGACCGCGCTGCAGACCGGCTTCTACGGCACGACCCCCACGACGTCGTGGTGGTGGCTGGTGGTCGACGCCCCGCACTCGGGGACCCCGCCGGACATGGTCGGCGTCGCGGGCAGCGCCCTCGCCGTGCTCGGCGCCGTCCTGCTGCTGGCCCGTGTCGCCCGCCCGGTGGTGTGGCCGTTCGCGGCCATGGGCTCGATGACGCTGACGCTGTACTCCCTCCACGTCCTGTCCCTGGGCGTCCTCGTCGGCTACGAGGTGGCCACCGCCTCCCCCGGCCCGGACCCCTCCGTGCTCTACACGGTGCAGGTCGTCGGACTGCTCCTCGTCGGCGGCCTCTGGCAGCTCACCGGCCGCCGCGGCCCGCTCGAGGGCCTCGCCGCCGCGGCCTCCCGCGCCGCCCGCGGCCCCGACCGCTGAGAAGCTGTTCGCAGGAGGTGACCGCAGACGGTCGTCTCCTGCGAACAGGTCTTCACCTCGTGCTCAGGTGACGGCGCAGCACCGCCACCACCCTCGCCTCATCGAGGCGCAGGGCGCGGGCCGGGATGCGGAGGAGGAGGTCGCCCCGGTCGCCGGTCTCGGCGGCCCGCAGCAGGTCGTCGTACCAGCGGGAGGGGTCGAGGTGCCCGGTGCCGTCCACCTCCAGCACGAGCCGGCGCCCGCCCTCCAGGGCCCACTCGGCGTCCAGGTACCGCCGCCTCCCCGTCCCGTCCTCCCGGACCGCCTGCCGCACCGGCACGGGAAGACCGTTCCGGCGGCAGAGACGCACGAGGTCGACCTCGGACATCGCCTGCGACCCGCCGGCCAGCTCCGCCAGCACGGAGGCCAGCTCGCGGCGGTGCCGGACCGCTCCGGCCCCGTCGAGCGCGGTCTGCAGACGCGCCGGCGTGCTGAGCCGCTGCTGCACGACCGCCGCCAGCAGACCCCCGGCCGCCCGTGGCGCGGTCGTCCAGCTCGCGGCGTCGACGGCCGCTCGCTCCACGCGGTGGACCCGCATCGACGACCGCAGGACGACGTCCTCCTCCCGGCACCGCCGTGAGACGTGGTGGACGACGCCGTCCGGGGAGGGACGACTGCGGCCGGCCGGGAGGACGACGTGGACGCGGGGGCGCTCCCAGCCCTCGAGCCCCTGCACGGCGAGTGCCGACCACGCGGCGAGGGCAGCCGCCGGGCCTCCGTCCACGAGGGCGACCCACCGTCGTGCCGCCGCGTCCACGGGACCGCCGTGGAGCACCACCGCAGTCGGCCCCACCGTCCGCCACCGCCCGGACCCGACACGGCGCCGGACGACGTCGGGCCCGAGCCCCGCGGCCCTCAGCTGCGCACGGGAGACCACGCCGGCCTGGTCCTCCGCGAGGCACGCCAGCTCCGTCGAAATCTCCGTCCGCCGCACGGGTCGAGGGTGGCGCGGACGTCCGAGGAGCGCCGGAGCCCTGTGGACGACGACCTGTTCGCAGGAGGTGACCGCAGACGGTCATCTCCTGCGAACAGGTCGCCGGCTCGTACGTCAGGGGTGCAGGGAGATCGCGTGGCGCGCGGCGGCGCGGGCGCGGCGGCGGTCGCCGGCGGCGTCGTAGGCGAGGGAGAGCCGGAACCATCGGGCCCAGTCGCCGTCGTCCTGCTCGACCTCGGCCCGGTAGCGGGTGAACAGGCGCTCGGCGTCCTCGCGGACCACCCGGCCGGACGGGTGCCGCTGCAGGTCGTCGACGGGCAGGCCGCCGCTCGCGGCGAGCTCGTCGGCCAGGCGCTGCGTCGCGGCGCCGAAGAGGATCTCCCGCACGACGGCCCAGCCGACGAGCAGCGGGACGAGGAGGACGGCGACGCCGAGCAGGACGCCGACGACCTCACCGGTGGCGAGCAGGCGGACGCCCTGCTGGACGAGAAGTCCGAGGTAGAGCGCCGAGAGCAGCAGCAGCACGGCGAGCACGGCCCTCGTCCGCCCGCTCCCGCGGCGACGCGCCCCGCGCTCGGGCGCGCGACCGTCCTCACCCGCTCCGTCACCTGACGGCGCCATCAGCCGTCCAGGTCCAGCAGGTGCTCCAGGCCCACGAGCAGGCCCGGGCGCTCGGCGACGCGCCGCACGGCGAGCAGGACGCCGGGCATGAAGGACTCCCGGTCGAAGGAGTCGTGCCGGATGGTGAGCTGCTCCCCCGGCCCGCCGAGCAGGACCTCCTCGTGCGCGACGAGCCCGCGCAGCCGGACGCTGTGCACCCGGACGCCGTCGACGTCGGCGCCCCGTGCGCCGTCGAGACCGGTGGACGTCGCGTCCGGCGCCGCACCCAGACCGGCGGCCCGGCGCGCCTCGGCGATCCCGCGCGCCGTGCGCACGGCCGTCCCCGACGGCGCGTCGACCTTGTCGGGGTGGTGCAGCTCGACGACCTCGACGGACTCGTAGAACCGCGCCGCCTGGGCGGCGAACCGCATCGCCAGGACGGCGCCCACGGCGAAGTTCGGCGCGACGAGCACGCCCACCCGCGGCTGCGCCCCCAGGGCCTCGCGCACGACGTCGAGCCGTTCGTCGGTCCAGCCCGTCGTCCCGACGACGGCGTGCACCCCGTGGCGCACGCACCAGTCCACCTGCGCCGGGGCGGCGTCCGGCACCGACAGCACGACGGCGACGTCCGCGCCCGCGACGGCGTCCACCGGGTCGTCGCGGTGCACGCGGGCGACGAGCTCGAGGTCGTCCGCGGCCTCGACCGCGCGGCACGCCGCCGTCCCCATCCGCCCTCCCGCGCCAACGACGGCGACGCGCAGGGGCGCCCGCCCGGGCTCGGCGCCGCCGCTCACGCGTGCGCCCCGGCGACGGTGGCCGACGGGGTGCTGCGGTGCGCGGCCCCCGCGCCCGAGGACGGCGCGACGTCGTCGAGCACGAGCGCGGTGGCGAGCGCCGCCTCGACGGCCTCGCGGCCCTTGTCCTCGCGGCTGCCGGGGAGGCCGGCGCGGTCCAGCGCCTGCTCGACCGTGTCGACGGTGAGGACGCCGAAGCCGACGGGCGTGCCCGTCCGCACCGCGACCTCGGTCAGGGCCTGCGTCGCCGACTGGCAGACGTACTCGAAGTGCGGCGTCCCGCCCCGGACGACGACGCCGAGCGCCACGACGGCGTCGACGCGCGGCGCGAGGCGCGCCGCGGCGACGCCGAGCTCGACGGTGCCGGGGACGCGGACCTCGGTGACGTCGCGGACGCCGGCGTCGGCCAGCGCGGCCCGGGCGCCCTCGACGAGCCCGTCCATCACCTCGACGTGCCAGCTCGCGGCGACGACGGCGACGCGCAGGCGCGCGGCGCCCTCGAGCGCGCCGGCCCGGGGCGCGCCCTCGCCGCTCACGCGGCGTCCCCCGACGTGCCCTCCGCCGTGCCCTTCCCGGCTCCGAGGGGCAGCAGGTGCCCCATCCGGTCGCGCTTGACCTCCAGGTAGCGGCGGGCCTCCGGGCCCGCGGGCACCACGAGGGGCACCCTGCCGCTGACGACGACGCCGTGCTCGGCCACGCCCTCCTCCTTCTCCGGGTTGTTGGTGAGCAGCCGTGCGCTGCGGACGCCCAGGGCCCGCAGGACCGCGGCGGGCGCGCCGTAGCGGCGTGCGTCCACCGGCAGCCCGAGGCGCAGGTTGGCCTCCACGGTGTCGGCGCCCGCGTCCTGCTCGGCGTAGGCCGCCACCTTCGCGGCGAGCCCGATGCCGCGGCCCTCGTGGCCGCGGACGTAGACGACCACACCGGCGCCCTCGGCGGCCACGGCGGCGAGCGACGCTCGCAGCTGCGGCCCGCAGTCGCAGCGCCGCGAGCCGAGCGCGTCACCGGTCAGGCACTCGGAGTGCACCCGGACGAGGACGTCCTCGGCGGGCAGCTCCCGCACCTCGCCGTCCGGGCCCTCCGGGACGAGGGCGAGGTGCTCGAGGCCGGTCGCCGGCTCGACGAAGACGCGCGCCGTGAAGCGCCCCGACGCCGTCGGCAGGCTCGCCACCGCTCCGGCGACGACGGCGCCCCGCTCCGTGGGGACCGCCTGCGGGGCACCGACGGCGGCGAGGTGCTCCGCGAGCTGCGCGATCGTCACGAGCGGGAGGCCGTGGGCGTCCGCGAAGTCGCGGCAGCCCTGCCCGCGGAGCATGCCGCCGTCGGGGTCGTCGTCGTCGACGAGCTCGGCGATGAGCGCCGCGGGGGCGAGGCCGGCGAGGCGGCAGAGGTCGACGGCCGCCTCGGTGTGCCCGGGGCGCTCGCGGACGCCGCCCGCGCGGGCCCGCAGCGGCAGGACGTGACCGGGTCGGCGCAGGTCGTCCGGGGTCGCGGCGGGGTCGGAGAGCACCCGCAGGGTCCGCGCCCGGTCGGCGGCGCTGATGCCGGTCGTGGTCCCCGCGACGGCGTCGACGGTCACCGTGTACGCCGTGCCCTGGGCGTCGCCGGCGGCGCGCCGGGTCCCGGCCCCCATGAGGGGCAGCTCGAGGCGGTCGGCGACCTCCGGCGCGAGCGGGGCGCACAGCAGCCCGCTCGTCCGCCGGACGACGAGGGCGACGGCGGCCGGCGTCGCGAGCTCGGCGGCGAGCACGAGGTCGCCCTCGTCCTCGCGGTCCGGGCCGTCGAGGACGACGACGTGCCGACCCGCGGCGAGCGCGGCGACGGCCTCCTCGACCGGGTCGACGCGGATGCCCGGACGGTCAGGGGCGGTGCTCACCGGGTGGAGCCCGGGAGGACGCCGGCCGCGCCGAGCAGGCGCTCGACGTGCTTGGCGAGGACGTCGACCTCGAGGTTCACGGCGTCGCCGACGGCGCGCTCGCCGAGGGTGGTCGCGGACAGCGTCGTCGGGATGAGCCCGACCTCCAGCCAGGAGCGCTCGGCCGACAGGTCGAGGGTGCGACCGTCGACGTCGAGCCCGTCGGGGCCGTCGTCGCCGACGCCCGTGACGGTGAGCGACACGCCGTCGACGGTGATGGAGCCCTTCTCGGCGACGTAGCGGGCCAGGGCGTCCGGCACGGAGAAGCGGACGCGCTCCCAGCGCTGCGACGACGTGCGCGCCACGACGTGCCCCACGCCGTCGACGTGGCCCTGGACGACGTGCCCGCCGAGCCGCGCGTCGGCGCGCAGCGCGCGTTCCAGGTTCACCGGGTCACCGGGACGACGGGCCCCGAGACCGGTGCGGCGCAACGTCTCCCCCATGACGTCCACGGCGAAGACGCCGTCGACGACCTCACCGGTGACGGTCAGGCACACGCCGTCCACGGCGATCGAGTCCCCCTCGCGCGCGTCCGCGACGACCAGCGGGCCGCGCACGTGCAGGCGCGCGTCCTCACCGCTCCCCTCGAGCGCGACGACCTCGCCGCGCTCCTCCACGATCCCCGTGAACATCTGGCTCCTCCTCGCCTCGGCCGACGGGCCGGACGCCGCACCGGCGCGGTGCCACGAGGACGTGCGGGGGCAGCCCGCCGCGGCCTGCGGCGGTCGGCGGGCGGGGGACGGCGACGACGTCGGCCCGCGGCGGGCGGGCGCCCGGCGGTCGACGACGGAGCACGCCCCCGCACCACCGCGTGCTGCCTCCCCTCCGGACTGTCACCGTCGGTCCCGGAGTTCCACCGGGTCGGCCGGGGCGCGCGGCGCACCTGGCAGGTGCGCGCGTCGCCGCGGTTCGCGGACTGTCACCGCCGGTTCGGAATCCCACCGACCCCGGGAGCACGCGCTGGACGGGCGATGGCCACGTCGAGCAGGCCCCATCGTGCCACCCCCGGACGAGACCCCGTCGACGTGCCCACCCGGGTGGCCGTGCGCACCGCACGACGTCGGCGACGTGCGAGGCACGACGCCCCCCAACCGCACGAAGTCGTCGACGTGCGAAGAACGACACCTCCTACCCGCGAGAAGTCGTCGAAGTGCGAAGAACGACACCTCCTACCCGCGGGAAGTCGTCGAAGTGCGAAGAACGACGCCTCCTACTCGCGAGAAGTCGTCGAAGTGCGAAGAACGACGCCTCCTGCCCGCGAGAAGTCGTCGACGTGTGAGGAGGGGCGGAGGGAGGGAAGGGGCGGGGCCGTCGTCAGGGGGCGACGGGCACCGGGTCGGCGTCGAAGGGGCCGACGACGACGAGGGAGCGCGGCTGGTCGAGCAGGTGCTGGGCCATGGCGACGACGTCGTCCGCCGTCACCGCGGCGATCCTCGCGAGCGCCTCGTCCAGGCCGGTGAAGCGGCCGTGGACGAGCTCGGCGCGCCCGAGGCGCGTCATCCGGGCGCCGGAGTCCTCCATGCCGAGGGCCAGCGCGCCGGACAGCTGGCCTCGGCCGCGGCGCAGCTCGTCGTCCCCGAGGCCGTCCCGCGCCAGCAGCGCCCACTGCTGGGCCATGAGCTCCACGACCTGCGGGACCCGTGACGGCGTGCAGCCGGCGTAGACGCCGAACAGGCCGTCGTCGGCGTAGCCGGTGTCGAAGGCGTAGGTGGAGTAGGCGAGGCCGCGCTTCTCCCGGACCTCCTGGAACAGCCGCGAGCTCATGCCGCCGCCCAGGACGGCGACCATGACGCCGAGGGCCCACCGACGCTCGTCGGTGGCGGTGAGCGCCGGCCCGCCGAGCAGCACGTGCGCCTGCTCGGTGTCCCGCTCCACCGTGAGGACGCCGCCGGGCAGCGTCGCGCTCGGCACGGGCACCCCCGCGGTGGTGCTCCGGCGCGGCAACGGCTCCGTCGCCCCGGCCGAGGGCCAGCCCGCGGTCGTCAGGGAGCGCTCCACGAGCGCGCAGACGGCGTCGTGCTCGAGCCCGCCGGCGGCGGTCACGACGAGGCCCTCGGGCACGTAGTGCTCGCCGTAGTGCGCCGTGATGGCGTCACGGGTGGTCGCCTCGATGTCCGCGGGCGTGCCGCCGATGGGTCGCCCGAGCGGCGTGTCGCCGTGGACCAGCGTCGAGAAGCGCTCGTGCGCGACGTCGTCGTCGTCGTCCTCCGCCGCCGCGAGCTCCTCGAGGATCACCGAGCGCTCGGCGTCGACGTCCTCGCCGCGCAGAGTCGCGGACGTGACCATGTCCGCGACGACGTCGACGGCGACGGGCAGGTCGGCGTCCAGGACGCGGGCGTAGTAGGAGGTCGACTCCTTGCCCGTCGCCGCGTTGGCGTCGCCGCCGACCTCGTCGAGCGCCGCCGCGATGTCCATGGCCGAGCGCCGGCGCGTGCCCTTGAAGAGCAGGTGCTCGAGGAAGTGCGTCGCGCCGCGCTCGTGGTCGCCCTCGTCCCGGCTGCCGACGCCCACCCAGGCGCCGAGGGTGGCCGAGCGCATGCCCGGCACCGCCTCGGTGAGGACCCGGACGCCGCCGGGCAGGACGGTGCGGCGCACGCGCGCACCCGCCTGCCCGGCGGCGTCGGTCTCGAGCCAGCCCTGCGGGCCCTCGAGGGAGCCGAGGTCGACCGGGGCCATCAGGCCCCGGCCTCCCCTCGGGCTCCTGTCGTGCTGGTCGTGCGGGAGGTGGGAGCCGCCATCAGATGTTGGCGGCCTCCGCCTGCCGGCCCTGGGCGTCGCCCGAGTCGTCGGACCCGTCGGCGCCCTCGGCGAGGACCGGCTCCAGCGACAGCTTGCCGCGCGAGTCGATCTCGGCGATCTGGACCTGGACCTTGCTGCCGACGCCCATGACGTCGTCGACCGAGTCGATCCGCTTGCCGCCGACCATCTTCCGGATCTGGGAGATGTGCAGCAGCCCGTCCTTGCCCGGCGTCAGCGAGATGAAGGCGCCGAACGTCGTCGTCTTGACGACGGTGCCGACGAAGCGCTCGCCGACCTCCGGCATCTGCGGGTTGGCGATGGCGTTGACCATCGACCGCGCCGCCTCGGCGGACGGGCCGTCCGTCGCACCGATGTAGACCGTGCCGTCGTCCTCGATGGAGATGTCCGCGCCGGTCTCGTCCTGGATCTGGTTGATCATCTTGCCCTTCGGGCCGATGACCTCGCCGATCTTGTCGACCGGGACCTGGACGGTGATGACGCGCGGCGCGTGCGGGCTCATCTCGTCGGGGGCGTCGATGGCCTCGGCCATGACGTCGAGGATGTGCAGCCGCGCGTCCCGGGCCTGCGTCAGCGCGGACGCCAGCACCGAGGCGGGGATGCCGTCGAGCTTGGTGTCGAGCTGGATCGCGGTGACGAACTCCCGGGTGCCGGCGACCTTGAAGTCCATGTCCCCGAAGGCGTCCTCCGCACCGAGGATGTCGGTGAGCGCCGCGTAGCGCGTCTCGCCGTCCACGGTGTCGGTGATGAGGCCCATGGCGATGCCCGCGACCGGCGCGCGCAGCGGCACACCGGCGTTCAGCAGCGACAGCGTCGAGGCGCAGACCGAGCCCATCGAGGTGGACCCGTTGGAGCCCAGCGCCTCGGAGACCTGGCGGATCGCGTAGGGGAACTCCTCACGGCTCGGCAGCACCGGCATGAGCGCCCGCTCGGCGAGCGCGCCGTGGCCGATCTCGCGACGCTTGGGCGAGCCCACGCGCCCGGTCTCCCCGGTGGAGAACGGCGGGAAGTTGTAGTTGTGCATGTAGCGCTTGCGCGTCACCGGGCCGAGCGAGTCGATCTGCTGCTCCATGCGCAGCATGTTCAGCGTGGTGACGCCGAGGATCTGCGTCTCGCCGCGCTCGAACAGCGCCGAGCCGTGCACGCGCGGCAGCACCTCGACCTCGGCGCCCAGCGTGCGGATGTCGGCGAGGCCGCGCCCGTCGATGCGGACGCCGTCGCGCAGCACCCGCTGGCGCACGAGCGCCTTCGTCAGCGACCGGAAGGCCCCGGAGACCTCCTTCTCGCGGCCCGCGAAGGAGTCGGCGAGCTCTCCGCGCACGAAGTCCTTGACCTCGTCGACCGCGGACTCCCGCTCCTGCTTGCCCGCGATGGTCAGGGCCTGCGCGAGGCGCTCGGAGCCGGCCTGCTCGACCGCCGCGTACGCGTCGTCGGAGTAGTCCAGGAAGCGCGGGTACTCGCGCACCTCCTTGGCGGCGGCGTCGGCGACCTGCTGCTGCGCGGCGCAGAGCTGGGCGATGACCGGCTTGGCGGCGTCGAGGCCGGCGGCCACGACCTCCTCGGTCGGCTTCTGCGCGCCCTCGGAGACCAGCGTCCAGGAGCCCTCGGTCGCCTCGGCCTCGACCATCATGATCGCGACGTCGGCGTCGTCGCCGGAACCGACGACGCGGCCGGCCACGACCATGTCGAAGACCGCGCGCTCCATCTGGCTGTGCTTGGGGAAGGCCACCCACTGGCCGTCGACGAGCGCCACGCGGACGCCGCCGATCGGGCCTGAGAACGGCAGTCCCGAGAGCTGCGTGGACAGCGACGCGGCGTTGATGGCCAGGACGTCGTAGGCGTCGTCCGGGTGCAGGGCCAGCACCGTGATGACGACCTGGACCTCGTTGCGCAGCCCCGAGACGAAGGACGGGCGCAGGGGCCGGTCGATGAGGCGGCAGGTGAGGATCGCGTCGGTGCCCGGTCGGCCCTCGCGACGGAAGAAGGAGCCGGGGATGCGCCCGGCGGCGTACATGCGCTCCTCGACGTCCACCGTCAGCGGGAAGAAGTCGAAGTGGTCCTTGGGGTTCTTGCCGGCCGTCGTGGCCGACAGGAGCATCGACTCGCCGTCGAGGTAGGCGGCCACCGAGCCGGCGGCCTGCTTGGCGAGGCGGCCGGTCTCGAAGCGGATGGTGCGCGAGCCGTGCGCGCCGTTGTCGATGACGGTCTCGACAGCAGTGGGCTCGTCGGTCTGGGTCTCCACGAGGAGGTCTCCGTTCGTCGGGGGGCGGGGTCCCGGTCGGGAGCCCGCCGCGCCCCGCGACGACGGCCGTCCTCGGCCAGTTCCCGATCGAGGCCCACGGGGAGGCGCGCTGGTCGCGCGCCGCCCGGGGGCCACCACCGAGGACCGGCTGACGGCTCGTCGGCGCCTTCGCCCGCCGTGCGGCGCGAGCCGGGGCGGGGGGGCGGGGTGGTTCTGGTGGTGCAGCAGCCACGGGGGGCGGCGTGTTCCGCACGGGACGGCGACGTCCCACGGGCGGCTGCGGGAGGCGCCCGCGGGCGGCGGCCTGACGGCGCCGCCCCCGGACGCACCGACGCCGCCCCCTCGGGCGAGGGGGCGGCGTCGGGGGGTCAGCGTCGGAGGCCGAGGCGACCGATCAGCTCGCGGTAGCGGTTGACGTCGGTCTTGGCCACGTACTTGAGGAGCCGGCGGCGCTGGCCGACCAGCAGCAGCAGCCCGCGGCGGCTGTGGTGGTCGTGCTTGTNGGGGTCAGCGTCGGAGGCCGAGGCGACCGATCAGCTCGCGGTAGCGGTTGACGTCGGTCTTGGCCACGTACTTGAGGAGCCGGCGGCGCTGGCCGACCAGCAGCAGCAGCCCGCGGCGGCTGTGGTGGTCGTGCTTGTGCTCGCGCAGGTGCTCGGTCAGGTCGCTGATGCGACGGCTGAGCATGGCGACCTGGACCTCGGGCGAGCCGGTGTCGCCCTCGTGCGTCGCGTACTCGGTCATGATCTTCTGCTTCGTGGCGGCGTCGAGGGGCACTGCTCTCCTTGGGGTCGTTGCGCGGCGCTCCGGGGCTGGTCCACCCGGGCACTCTGGCTCCGCGGCCGATCGGACGGCTCTCTTACGTTAGCAGCGCCGGGCCCACCCCTCCTCGACCGGCCGGCCCGGCTCCCGTCGGGGTGGCGGCGTCCCATGTCCACGCCCACGGCTGCGGCGCAGCCGGCAGGTCAGACATCCCAGGGGCTGGGGATGTCAAGCGGCGGCCGCG
>NZ_JBBIAA010000013.1:0-74835 GCF_037482545.1 Pseudokineococcus basanitobsidens
CGCGCCCCCGCTTGAGGCGATGCCAGCGTCCTCACCGGATGGCTTCCGGATGAGGATCGACAGCGGCACGACCGAGCGGCTCCACCCGTCAGCGCCATCGAGCGGCGACAGCTGCGGCGGCCGGCGACGGTTACAGGCCCCGGCCCGGCCCCGGTCCCGCCTCGCACAGCAGTCTCGGGCGCCTGCTGCGCCGCTGTGGACACGAACCTGAGAACGCGGACACGACGTGGACACGAATCTGAGAAATGGACAGGTCGGCCGCGTCCCTACAAGCGCGCGGTGTCGGCGGCAGGAGCTGCTCCGGGAACAGGCGTCCCCCGGGCGAGGTTGAGCGTGGCAGACTCAAGTCTCGACGGCGGCCGGCCAGGTCGCCCGTCGCCCCGCCAGACCGCCGGTCGGACCGGCACGCACCCGGAGGTGCCCGTTGGACGCTGACTTCACGACGAGGACCCGCGAGGCGATCACCGCCGCGGTCCAGGCCGCTGCGGCGGCCGGCAACCCGCAGGTGGAGCCGGCGCACCTGCTCGTCGCCCTCACCGACGACGCCGCCGGTGTCGTCCCCGGTCTGCTCGAGGCCGTCGGCGCCCAGCCGGCGCGCGTCCGGGAGCAGGCCCGGGCCCTCGTCGCCGCGATGCCGCGGACCTCCGGGGAGACCGTGGCGCAGCCGCAGCTGTCCCGCGGTGCGCTCTCGGCCGTCCCCGTCGCCCAGCAGGAGATGCTGGCGCTCGGCGACTCCTTCGTCTCCACCGAGCACCTGCTGCTCGCCCTGGCCGCCGACGGCGGCGCCACCGGTGGGCTCCTGCGCGGGGCGGGCGCCACCCGCGACGCGCTGCTCGAGGCGCTCCCGCAGGTCCGCGGCGCCGCCAAGGTCACCTCGCCCGACCCCGAGGGCACCTACCAGGCCCTGGAGAAGTACGGCGTCGACCTCACCCAGGCGGCCCGCGACGGCCGTCTCGACCCGGTCATCGGCCGGGACGCCGAGATCCGCCGCGTCGTCCAGGTGCTGTCCCGGCGCACGAAGAACAACCCCGTGCTTATCGGCGAGCCCGGCGTCGGCAAGACCGCCGTCGTCGAGGGCCTCGCCCAGCGCATCGTGGACGGCGACGTCCCGGAGTCGCTGCGCGGCAAGCGCCTCATCAGCCTCGACCTCGCGGCGATGGTCGCCGGCGCCAAGTACCGCGGCGAGTTCGAGGAGCGCCTCAAGGCCGTCCTCGCGGAGGTGCAGGGCTCTGACGGGCAGGTCGTCACCTTCATCGACGAGCTGCACACCGTCGTCGGCGCCGGCGGTGGCTCCGAGGGTGCCATGGACGCGGGCAACATGCTGAAGCCGATGCTCGCCCGCGGCGAGCTGCGCCTCGTCGGCGCCACCACGCTGGACGAGTACCGAGAGCGGGTCGAGAAGGACCCGGCGCTCGAGCGCCGCTTCCAGCAGGTCTTCGTCGGCGAGCCCGACGTCGCCGACACCGTGACGATCTTGCGGGGCCTCAAGGAGCGGTACGAGGCGCACCACAAGGTGACCATCACCGACGGCGCCCTCGTCGCGGCGGCGCAGCTGTCCGACCGGTACATCACCGGCCGTCAGCTGCCGGACAAGGCGATCGACCTCGTCGACGAGGCCGCGTCCCGGCTGCGGATGGAGCTGGACTCCTCGCCGGTCGAGGTGGACGAGCTCAGCCGCGCCGTCGACCGCCTCGTCATGGAGGAGATGGCGCTCGCCAAGGCCGCCGAGGACGACCCGTCGGCCGCCGAGCGCCTCGAGCGGCTGCGCGCCGACCTGGCCGACCGGCGCGAGCGGCTCGCGGGCCTGTCCGCGCGCTGGGAGCGTGAGAAGAGCGGCGTGAACCGGGTCGGCGACCTCCGAGCCCGTCTCGACGCCCTGCGCGGCGACGCCGACCGCGCCGTCCGCGAGACCGACTGGGAGACGGCGTCCCGCCTGCGCTTCCAGGACGTCCCGGCCGTGGAGCGCGAGCTCGCCGAGGCCGAGGCGGGCGAGGACGTCGGGACGGGCGAGGAGCCGATGGTCGCCCAGCGCGTCGGCGCGGACGACGTCGCCGACGTCGTCGCGGCGTGGACGGGCATCCCGGCGGGCCGGCTCCTCGAGGGGGAGACGGGGAAGCTGCTGCGGATGGAGGAGGTGCTCGGCGAGCGGCTCGTCGGTCAGCGCGCCGCCGTGGAGGCGGCCTCGGACGCCGTGCGGCGCAGCCGTGCCGGCATCGGCGACCCCGACCGGCCGACCGGGTCCTTCCTGTTCCTCGGCCCGACGGGCGTCGGCAAGACCGAGCTGGCGAAGTCGCTCGCGGACTTCCTCTTCGACGACGAGCGGGCCATGGTCCGCGTCGACATGAGCGAGTACGGCGAGAAGCACTCCGTCGCACGCCTCGTCGGCGCTCCCCCCGGGTACGTCGGCTACGACCAGGGCGGTCAGCTGACCGAGGCCGTCCGACGTCGCCCGTACAGCGTCGTCCTGCTCGACGAGGTGGAGAAGGCGCACCCCGACGTCTTCGACGTGCTCCTGCAGGTCCTCGACGACGGCCGCCTCACCGACGGCCAGGGGCGCACGGTCGACTTCCGGAACGTGATCCTCGTGCTGACGAGCAACCTCGGCAGCCAGCACCTCGTGGACCCGGTGCTCGCCCCGGAGGCCAAGCGGTCCGCGGTCATGGCCGAGGTGCAGCGGGCCTTCAAGCCGGAGTTCCTCAACCGGCTCGACGAGGTCGTCGTCTTCGACGCCCTCGGCACCGAGGAGCTCGGCACCATCGTCGGCCTCGCCGTCGACCGGCTGGCCGCGCGCCTCGCCGAGCGGCGCCTGCGTCTCGAGGTGACGCCGGCGGCCCGGGACTGGCTGGCGCTGGAGGCCTACGACCCCGCCTACGGGGCCCGGCCGCTGCGCCGGCTCGTGCAGCGCGAGGTCGGCGACCGGCTGGCCCGCGCGCTGCTGGCGGGCGAGGTGGTCGGCGGGGACGTCGTGGTCGTCGACGTCGCCCCGGACGGGGCGCAGGCGTGGTCGGTGGAGCCCTCGGCCGACCGCGACCAGGTGCCGGCGCTGACGGCCGCCGGTGAGGACGGGAGGTCCGGCGCCCGGCGCGAGCCCGGTGCCGCCGGCGCGCAGGACGACCTCGGCGACGTCGTCGGCGCGCGCGGGGGGACCCCCGGCACCGCCGACGGACTCGTGCTGCGGCGCCGGCGCGGCTGACCGCACGGGCGCTCGCGGGGCGCTGCGTCCACACAAGTGTGGACACGGAGACCGGTGCCTGAGGCTGGTTGCAGAAGGCAGGGGACCCTTACTCTCGGTGCAGGGCGTCCCCCCGGGGACGCCGGGAGAGCTGACGGCCGTGGCCCGCGGGGGGGTCCACGGCCGTCGGTGCGTCGGCGGCCGGGTCGGGGCCGTCGGTGCGTCAGCTGCGGGCGGAGACGATCCTGCGGGAGGCCCAGCGCACGAGGCTCCTCGGCGCGTGCCGGGCCAGCTGCGTGGCGACGGCGTAGCGCGCCGTCGGGACCGAGAGGACGCGGCCCCGGGCGACGTCGGCCAGCGCGGCCCGCACCAGCTCGTCGACGTCCACCCAGCCGGCCTCCGGCATCCCGCCCATGTGCAGCGACGCCCGCTCGTGGAACTCGGTGCGCACGAAGCCCGGGCAGAGCGCGGTCACGGTGACGCCGGTGCCGGCGAGCTCGTTGGCGAGCCCCTCCGAGTAGGACGTCACCCATGCCTTGACGGCCGAGTAGCCGCCCAGCGCGGCGAACCCGGCGACGCTGGAGACGTTGAGGACGGCGCCGTGGCCGCGGGCGCGCATGGCCCGCCCCGCGGCGCCGCCGAGGACGAGCACGGCCCGGCACATGACGTCGAGCGCCCGCTCCTGCTCGGCGGTGTCCGGCGCCAGCAGCTTCGACGACAGGCCGAAGCCGGCGTTGTTGACGAGCAGGTCGACGGGCCGGCCGGCGTCCTCGAGGCGCTCGGCCACGCGCCGGACGTCCCCGCGGTCGGCGAGGTCGGCGCGCAGCTCCTCGACGTCCGCGCCCGTGCGGCGCAGCAACTGGGCGACGCGGGCCAGGCGCTCGGCGTCCCGGGCGACGAGGACGAGGTCGTGGCCGCGGTGGGCGAGCTCCTCGGCGAAGGCCGCCCCGATGCCGGAGGTGCCGCCCGTGACCAGTGCCGTCGCCATGGGCGCACGGTAGCGAGCGGCGCCGCGGGGTCGCGGGCGTCCTCGGGACGACCGGCCGGGACGGGTGCCGCGACGGCCGACCTCTCACGCCAAGGGGTCGCCACCGCGCGAGAAGCAGTGCGCCCGAGCCTGCCTCGACCGCCTTCTCACGTCGACGCCGGGAGCGGGCCGGGACGGCTCCCGCGAGCGGCCGCCGGGGACGTCGTCGGAGGGGTCGCCGGGTAGCGTCGCCGCCCGTGCGCATCGCCACCTGGAACGTGAACTCCGTCCGTGCCCGGGTCGACCGCGTCGTCGCCTGGCTGGAGCGCAGCGACGTCGACGTGCTGGCGGTGCAGGAGACCAAGTGCCGCGACGACCAGTTCCCCGAGGAGCCGCTGCGCGCCGCCGGCTACGAGGTCGCCCACCACGGCCTCAACCAGTGGAACGGGGTGGCCGTCCTCTCCCGGGTCGGGCTGGAGGACGTCCGCGTCGGCTTCCCCGGCCAGCCCGGGTGGGGCGAGGGCGACGAGGCCGAGGCGCGGGCACTCGGCGCGCGGTGCGGCGGCGTCGACGTCTGGAGCCTCTACGTGCCGAACGGGCGCGCCCTCGACGACCCGCACTACGCCTACAAGCTCGAGTGGCTCGCCCGGCTGCGGGACGCCGGGGCCGCCTGGCTGGCCGACGACGCCGACGCCCAGGTGGCGCTGTGCGGGGACTGGAACGTCGCCCCCACCGACGAGGACGTCTGGGACCCGGCCGTCTTCGCGACGAGCACGCACACCTCGGCGCCGGAGCGAGAGGCGTTCCGGGCCGTCGTGGACGCCGGGTACGCCGACGTCGTCCGCCCGCACACGCCCGGCCCGGGCACCTACACCTACTGGGACTACACGCAGCTGCGCTTCCCGCGCCGCGAGGGCATGCGGATCGACTTCGCGCTGTGCGCGCCCGCGCTCGCGGCGCGCGTCACCGGCGCCTCGATCGACCGGCAGGAGCGCAAGGGCAAGGGCGCCAGCGACCACGCGCCGGTCGTCGTCGAGCTGGGCTGAGCCCGCCTCCCACCGACGGCGGGCAGCTCGCCCGGCCGACCGAGGTCCACCCGCCCTGCGCGCCAGCCCCGACGCCGCCGGCACCTGCTCGACGCGGTCGACCGACACCTCCAGGAGACCGCTGGCCTGCTGCGCGCCGACCGGACGCCCGAGGTCCCGGTCGTGCGCCTGCGCGCGACGATCACGGGGGAGCGGCTGCCGAGCTGACGCCCCCGGGGGCCGTGCGCCCGCCCGGCAGGCCCCGCAGCAGCTCGCTGCGCCAGGCCAGGTGGTCCACCGCCCGGGCGGGCACCTGCGCGAGGTCGCCGGCCAGCTCCAGCAGCCGGGCGGAGACCCAGACGTCCGGCACGGTGCTCGCGCGCGGCGTCCCCGTCCCCGGGCGCCACCGCAGCTCTTGGCCGCGTCGCCAGCGGGAGACGAAGCGGCGGACGTCGTCGTCGGGCACCACGCGCTCGGCGCCGGCCAGCACGAGCAGGCGGTGCCACGAACGTCCCGAGCCCTGGCCGGGAAGGGTGCGCCACGCCGACCGGACGGCGTCCCAGCGCTCGCGGGCGGCCCGCAGCGCCGGGTCCCGCGACAGGTCCTCCGCGGCGGTCGGGAAGGTCTCCGGGTCCTGCGCCGCCGGGTCGGGCGCCGCCCGCGCGGCGTCGAGGAGGTCGAGCAGGTCACGGGCGTCGCGCAGCCCGTGGTCGCAGAGCAGCTGGGCGCCCTCGCGGGCGGCGGTGGCCTTGAGCGGTGCGTCGAGGGAGGGCAGGACGCGGTGGGAGGTCGCGCAAGCCCTCGCCCACGCCTCGTCACCCCCGGCGCCCCGGACCGCCTCGACGAGGACGTCCGCCCCGGCGTCCTCCGGGTGCTCGGCCCGGAACCGGTCGACCACGCGAGCCGTCGTCGCCGCGTCCACGCGCGGCGTCCACACCGCCTCGAGGACGGCGAGCGCCAGGGAGCGGTGCGCCTCGGGCGGGAGGAGGTCCGCCCCCGCGGCCTGCAGGCGTCGGGCGGTGGCGACGAGGGTCGGGACCAGCCAGGACGCGAGACGTCGGTCCAGGAAGTCCGGCGCCCCCGGGGGGACGTACGGCCGGTAGCGCCCGTCGTGCTCGACCGGCAGCTCGTCGTCGGGGACCGGCGGCGTCCGGGCGGTCGCCGACCCGGGCGGAGGTGGTGCTGCGGGAGGTGGTGCGGCGGCGTGGGCCGGTGCGGGATCCATGCGGGGACCGTGGCCCGCGGGCGGGTTGACGGCGGTCGCTCCCGCGAAGCCTGTGGACGGCGGCACTAGCGTGGGCGCCTGTGGACGCCGAGGATCACCCCCCTGCCGACCTGCCCCTCGACACGCTCGGCGCCGACCGCGAGCGCCTGCTGGCCCTCGTGCGCGAGACGGCGGTGGTCCACGGCCGGGTGACCCTCTCCAGCGGCGCCGAGGCGGACCACTACGTCGACCTCCGTCGCATCACCCTCCACCACGAGGCCGCGCCGCTCGTCGGGCGCGTCATGCTCGACCTCCTCGACGGCCGGGGCCTCGCCCCGGACGCCGTCGGCGGGCTGACGATGGGGGCCGACCCGGTCGCCGCCGCGATGCTGCACACCGCGGCGGCGCAGGGGCGCGCCCTCGACGCGTTCGTCGTCCGCAAGGGCGCCAAGGCCCACGGGCTCCAGCGCCAGGTCGAGGGCCCCGCCGTCGAGGGCCGGCGCGTCGTCGCGGTCGAGGACACGATGACGACCGGCGGGTCGGTGCTGACCGCCGTCGAGGCGCTGCGGGCGCACGGGGCGCAGGTGCTCGCCGTCGCGGTGCTCGTGGACCGCGACACCGGCGCCCGCGAGCGCATCGAGGCGGAGGGGCTCGACTACCTCGCCGTCTACACGAAGGACGAGCTCGGCCTGGGGGAGCCGCGGGCGGGGGAGGCCGACGAGTCCGCCCGGCCGACGGCGTAGCCGGTGCCGGCCGACCGGCGGGTCCTCGTCCTCGCGGGGCGGGGCCGGTACGAGGACCCCTGGCACGACCACGCCGCCACCTCTGCCGGGGTCGCGCGGGTCCTGGGCGACCTGGAGGGGACGGACGTCGAGGTGCGCAGCACGTTCCCCGACGCCCTGGACGACCTGGACGCGCTGGACCTGCTCGTCGTCAACAGCGGGCGGGGCCGCCCTGACCCGGCCTTCGACGGCGACGACGTCGCGTGGGCGCGACTGCACCGCCGGCTGTCGGCCCACGTCCGGGGCGGCGGGGCGGTGCTGGCCCTGCACCAGGCGGCGAGCACCTTCCCCGACAGCCCCACGTGGGCCGACGACCTCGGCGGCCGGTGGGTCCCCGGCGAGTCCTGGCACCCGCCGCTCGGCGCGATGTCGGCGAGGCCGGTGGAGGGCTCGCACCCCCTCGTCGACGGGCTGGGCGCGGTGGAGGCGGTCGACGAGCGCTACTGCGGGCTGCGCGTCACCGGGGACGTCGTCGTCACGCTCACCGTCGAGGACGACGAGGGCGGCGTGCACCCCGCCGGGTGGGTCCACGCGGCCGGCGGGCGCCGTGTCGTCTACGACGGCCTCGGGCACGACGTCCGGGCCCTCGCCTCACCGGGGCGCCGGGACCTGCTGCGGCGCGAGGCGCGCTGGCTCCTGGAGGGCTGAGCCGGCCCACCCCGTCGCGTCACCGACCGAGCGCCCCGGGACGTGGGGACGCCGGGTCGCCGAGAGACCGACGTGGCCCGGCAGGTCAGGGCACGGGGGTGACGTCGGGCTCGACGGCCCGGTCGTGCGCCGCCGCCGCGGCCGCGAGGTGCCGGCGCTGGTGGTCGGCGACGGCCCAGGCGAAGAGCGTGGCGCCGACCATCTCGCCGAGCTCCTCGAGGCTGGAGACGACGACGTACGGGGCGGTGCCGACGGAGGTCGCGTCGACCAGCCGGCCGCCGACGAGCTCGAGCCCCACCGCGCTGCCGACGTACACGGCGCCCGCCACGACGAAGGACACGGCGGTGCGCCGGGGGAGCCGCGCGAGGAAGGGCAGCATCGCGAGGACGAAGACCGCGACGACCGGGACCGCCAGGACGACCCAGGCGAAGCGCAGCCCGGTGTCCACGCCCGCGCGGTCGAGCAGCGCCGACCCCGTCTCGTGCAGCCGGCTGCCCTCGTCGACGGAGAGGTAGGCGAAGGCGACCGTCAGGACGACCCAGTGCCGGCGCCACCGGTCGCGCTCGGCGCGCGCCGTCCGGGCGACGTCGAGCAGCAGCACGGCGCAGAGCAGCAGCAGCGACGCGGAGAACCACGAGGGGACCGTCGTCTCGCGGTCGACGTCGACGACCTCCATGAGCCGCTCGTACCCGTCGAAGGGCACGCCTCCCGGCGTGGCCAGCCCCCACAGGTGGCCGAGCAGGCTGGTGAGCGCGAGGGCCACGGCGACGGGCAGCAGCAGGACGAGCAGGACGCGCGGGCGGACGGTCAGGCGCACGGCGGTTCTCCGTGCCCGCGCAGGCGCGGGCAGGTGGACGGCGGGTGAACGGGGCGTGACGCTACCCGGACCGGGTGCTCGTCGGGGCTCACGCGGGTTCGGCGTCCGGGCCGGCCGGGGCGTCGCCACCGGCGCGGCGCCCGCGGGCAGGTCACACCAGGTGCACCACGTCCGCGATGGACTCGCAGATCTGCGTGGGCCGGTACGGGTAGGACTCGACGTCCTCGCGCCGGGTCGACCCGGTGAGGACGAGCGTCGTCCGCAGCCCTGCCTCGATGCCGGCGACGACGTCGGTGTCCATCCGGTCGCCCACCATCGCCGTCGTCTCCGAGTGCGCCTCGATGCGGTTCATGGCGCTGCGGAACATCATCGGGTTCGGCTTGCCGACCACGTACGGCTCCCGCCTCGTCGCCCGGGTGATGAGCGCGGCCACGGCGCCCGTCGCGGGCAGCGGGCCCTCGGAGGAGGGGCCGGTCGGGTCGGGGTTCGTCGAGATGAAGCGGGCGCCCCCCTCGATGAGGCGGATCGCCGTCGTGATGGCGGTGAAGGAGTAGGTGCGGGTCTCGCCGAGGACGACGTAGTCCGGGGAGGTCGTCGTCATCGTGTAGCCGGCCTCGTGCACGGCGGTCGTCAGCCCCGACTCGCCGACCACGTAGGCGGACCCGCCGGGCAGCTGCTGGGCGAGGAACTCCGCCGTGGCCAGCGCGGAGGTCCAGATGCACTCCTCCGGCACGTGCAGCCCGGACGCCGCCAGCCGGGCCCGCAGGTCGCGGGGGGTGAACATCGAGTTGTTGGTGAGGACGAGGAAGCGCCGCTCCCGGTCCACGAGCCGCTGCAGGAAGTCGGCGGCCCCCGGCAGGGCCCTGCCCTCGTGCACGAGCACGCCGTCCATGTCCGACAGCCAGCACTCGACCTCGGGCTGATCGTCTGCGTCCACGCGCCGATGCTCCCGCGCCGGGGTCCGCCGCACCAGGGGGGAGGCGCGAGGTGGTCCGCCGCGCGGGGGAGCCCGCCGGGCCCTACGGTTCGGCTCGCCGCCCGACCGGGACGGCTGCCCTCCCCCTGTCCCTGGAAGGTCGTGACCATGGCCACGCTGCTCTGGATCCTCGCCGTCATCCTCGTCATCGCGGGCGTCGTCGCCCTCGTCCGCCGCCAGATCCTCTGGGGCGTCGTCCTCATCGTCGTGGGGCTGCTGGTCGGACCGGGTGGCGTCAGCCTCTTCACCGGCTGACGTGGGGCCCGACGCCGACGACGAGCGCGCTGTCGGCGTCGGCCCCTGGCCCGGGGGGCGGCCGGCCTGGCCGGACGACGACCGCTACGACCCCGAGCTGCTCGAGCACGGCGACCGCCGCAACGTCGCGGACCGGTACAGGTACTGGCTGGTCGAGGCCGTCCGCGCCGACCTCGACCGCTCCCGTGCCGGCGTCCACGTGGCCGTCGAGAACTGGCGCCACGACCTCAACATCGGCTCGGTCGCCAGGACGGCGAACGCCGTCAACGCCGGCGGCTTCCACGTGGTCGGGCACCGGCGGTGGAACCGGCGCGGCGCGATGGTCACCGACCGCTACCTGCACGTGCACCACCACGACGACGCCGCCGCGCTCGCGAGCTGGGCGGCCGCCCGGGGGATGCCCGTCCTCGGCGTCGACAACGTGTCCGGTGCCGTCCCCCTGGAGACCACCGACCTGCCCGAGCGGGTCGTGCTGCTCCTGGGCCAGGAGGGGACCGGGCTGACGGCGGGCGCCCTGGCCGTCTGCGAGGCCGTCCTCGCCATCCACCAGGCGGGGTCCACGCGGTCGGTGAACGCGGGCGCCGCGGCCGCCGTCGCGCTGCACGCCTGGGTGCGCCGCCACGTCTTCGGCCAGGTGCCAGGGGCCTGATCCCACGCGGGCGCGGGCCCCGGACGTGCGTGGAAGGATCGCCGCAGACCGCGCCAGGCCCTGCGGGCCCGGCCACCGCCGTCGTCCGAGGGAGATCACCATGCCCATCGCCAGCCCCGAGGCCTACGCGCAGATGCTCCAGCGCGCCAAGGAAGGCTCCTTCGCCTACCCGGCCATCAACGTCACGAGCAGCCAGACCCTCAACGCCGCCATCAAGGGTTTCGCCGACGCCGGCAGCGACGGCATCGTCCAGGTCAGCACCGGGGGCGCCGAGTACGCCTCCGGCCAGGGCGTGAAGGACATGGTCACCGGGGCGACGGCACTCGCCGAGTACGCCCACGTGGTGGCCGCGAAGTACGACGTCACCATCGCGCTGCACACCGACCACTGCCCGAAGGACAAGCTCGACGGCTTCGTGCGCCCCCTGCTGGCGATCAGCAAGGAGCGCGTGGACCGCGGCCAGGAGCCGCTCTTCCAGTCGCACATGTGGGACGGCTCGGCCGTGCTCCTCGACGAGAACCTGCGGATCGCGCAGGAGCTCCTGGGGCAGGCGGCGGCCGCGAAGATCGTCCTCGAGGTCGAGATCGGCGTCGTCGGCGGCGAGGAGGACGGCGTCGCGAACGACATCAACGAGCACCTCTACACGAGCGAGGACGACGCGCTCGCGACGGCCGAGGCGCTCGGCCTGGGCGAGAAGGGCCTCTACATGGCGGCCCTCACCTTCGGCAACGTCCACGGCGTCTACAAGCCGGGCAACGTGAAGCTCCGCCCGGAGATCCTCGCGCAGGCGCAGAAGGCGGTCGCCGAGAAGCACCAGCCGGACGGCGACGGCAAGCCGTTCCTGCTCGTCTTCCACGGCGGGTCCGGCTCGCTGCCCGAGGAGATCACCGAGGCCGTCGACAACGGCGTCGTGAAGATGAACATCGACACCGACACCCAGTACGCGTTCACGCGACCGGTCGCCGACCACATGCTGAAGAACTACGACGGCGTCCTCAAGGTCGACGGGGAGGTCGGCAACAAGAAGGTCTACGACCCGCGCGTCTGGGGCAAGGCCGCCGAGGCCGGCCTGTCCGCCCGCGTCGTCGAGGCGTGCGAGGGCCTGCGCAGCGCCGGGACCCACCAGGGCTGAGCGGCCGCAGGACGGACGAGGGCCCGACCGCGCCTGCGGTCGTGCCCTCGTGCGTCCTGGTCGCGCGGGTGGGGGCGCGCACGCCCCGGTACCGGCTCCGCGCGCGGCGGCCGGGCGGCCGGTGGCCGTGCGCAGTCCTGCGGCCGGGTCAGGCGGCGCTGTCGGGGCCCGGGCCGTCGTCCTCCGGCACGGAGTCGTCCACCCCCGGGTCGGCGTCGACGACGTCCAGGAGGTCCGTGATCGAGGTCACCTCGATGAGGAACTTCACGACCTCCGGCGGACGCAGGAGCACGAGCCGGCTGTGCGAGCGGGAGGCCAGGCGGGCGAGGAAGGCCACCCCCGTGGAGTCCATGAAGGTCACGTGCTGGGCGTCGACCTCGACGGGGCGCCCGGCGTCCTCGGCCTCGGCCGCGGCCTCGACGAGGTCCGGGCTGACCAGCGCGTCGATCTCCCCCGACAGCACGATCCGCGTCTTGGAACGACCCATGATGACGTGGACGGAACCGGCGTCGGCGCCGTCGTCGTCCGCCGTCCTCACACCCGAGAGCGGGGGTGCCCCGGTGTTACCGTCGCCCGACATCGAGACCCTCCGACCCGCTCTCCCGGTGGTGCCGCAGTGCCATGCCGCGGAACGACGGTCACGCTAGACGATCGGAGCCGCGCGTGGTCAACCCGGTGCCCGGGTGCGAGGCCGAGGGGGGCGAGCCGCAGGGTGGCGGGGCCGCGGCGGCGGCCGTCGCGGCGGCGGGGGCGGACGTCCCCGTCCTCGTCAGCGACCCGACGCAGGCGGGCGACCCCGTCGTCTGGGTCAACGCGGCGCTCGCCCGGGCGACGGGTCGCGCTCCCGAGGAGGTCCTCGGCCGCAGCTGGTCCTCGCTGCTGAGCGAGGAGGACGCGCCGGACGCCCTCGCCGAGCTGGGTCGCCGCCTCGCCGCCCGCGAGACCGGCCGCGCGGTGGTCCGCGGCGTCCGCCGGGACGGCCGTGCGGCGTGGGACGAGCTGGTGGTGACGCCCGTCCCCGACGGGCGCGGGCAGACGCGCCACCACGTCGGCGTCCTGCTCGACGTGACCGCCCGCGTGCAGGCCGAGCGTGCCGGCGAGACCGCCCGGGCCCGGCTCGCCGTCCTCGACGACGTCGCGGGGGCGCTCGCGGTGCTGGAGCCGACGGCCGCCGCCGGCCGGCTCGTGGACGTCCTCGTCCGGTCCGTGCCGTGGGCGGCGGTCGTGCTCGCCCGGGGGGACCTGCACCTCGCCGCCGCCTCCTCCGGCGCGGCGCCCGCGACCGGCCCCGACCACCCGGGCCGGCCCCGGCGGCCGGCCCTCCCGCTGCCCGCCCTCCCGCTGCCGGCCCTTCCGATGCCGACCGCCCTCCCGCCGGCCGGGTCGGGCGAGCACGCCGACCCGCTGGTCGGGCTGCTGCTCGGGCGGCGTCGCGACCCCGTCGGCGTCGTCCTGCGGGCGCCGCGGGCAGGCCCGGAGGAAGGCCCGGAGGAGGGAAGGGAGGAAGGCCCGGAGGAAGGCAGGGAGGAAGGCCCGGAGGACGACGCGGAGGACGACGCGGCCCCGTCGACGGTGAGCGGCTGGCTCGCCGACGTCCTCGTCGCCGCGGGCGTCGGGAGCGACGCCGCCGGTGCCGGGGCGGCCCTGGCCGTCCCCGTGGCCGGGGGCGACGCCGTCCTCGGCCTGCTGGTCCTCGGCGACCCCGCGCCGACGGAGGGGCCGTCGGGGGGCGCCGGGACTGTCGACGCGCCGGGGCTCGACCACGGGCTGGCCGTGGAGGTGGCGCGCCGGCTGGGGCTCGCGCTCGACGTGGCGGGAGGGCACGAGCAGCAGCGCCTTCTCGTCGAGACCCTCCAGCGGGCGATGCTCCCCGAGCTGCCCTCGGTGCCCGGTCTCGACGTGTGGTCCCACCACCTGCCGGGACCGGGGCCGGACGACGGGCTCGCCCGCGTGGGCGGTGACTGGTTCGACGTCCTGCAGCCGGGCGGCCAGGGCTCCGGGGTGGTCGGCGTCGTCGTCGGCGACGTGGTGGGGCACGACGTCGAGGCGGCCGCGGCCATGGGGCAGCTGCGCTCGGTCGTGCGCGCGTCCGCGCACGGGCAGGAGGAGCCGGGGACCGTCCTGGCCCGGGTCGACCAGCTCGTCACCGGCATGCGCGTCCGTCGCGCGGCCAACCTCGTGTACGCCCGGCTGGAGGACCTCGGCGACGGCACCTGGGAGATGGCCTGGTCGCGGGCCGGGCACCTGCCGCCGGTGCTCGTGCAGGCGGGCCGGGCGCGGCTGCTGGAGGGCGGCGCCGGCGTCCTCGTCGGGGTCGGTGACCGGCCCCGGCCCACCGGCCTCGTGGAGCTCGGCCCGGGCGACGCCGTGGTCCTGTGCACCGACGGGCTGCTGGGCCGCCGCACGCGTCCGCCGCAGGAGGGCCTCGCCGCGCTCCTCGCCGCGTGCACGGAGGTCGCTGGCACCGACGCCGCCGGGACGGGCGAGCACCTGCTGGAGGTCCTCGGCGACGCCCCCGAGGACGACCTGGCGCTGCTCGTGGTGCGCGTGCCCGGCGGCGTCCCCCGCCCCGGGCCGCGCCGCCGCCGCTGGCAGCTGCCCGGCGAGGCCTCCTCGGTGGCCCGGGCCCGGCGTCGCGCGGCCGCGGTCGGCGCGCTCTGGGGCCTGCCGAGCACGGCGCAGGCCGAGCTCGTGGTCTCCGAGCTCGTGGCCAACGCCGTCCTGCACGGCTGGGGCACCGTCGGGCTGCGCCTCGCCCACGACGACGAGGGCCTTCTCGTGGAGGTGGACGACTCCAACCCGGCACCCCCCGGTGCCGACCCGGGCCGCCGCGAGGAGCCCGGCGGCTACGGGCTGCACGTCGTGCAGCGCCTGTCGCAGTGGGGCTGGCGCCACGGGCCGACCGGCAAGACGGTCTGGGCGCGGCTGCCGGACGCCGGCTGAGGAGGCGCCCGGGCTGCCCTGCTCCAAGGCGCCCGGGCTGCCCTGCTCCGGGCCGTCAGGCACCGGGGCCGTCAGCGTCCGGAGCGTGCCCACGGGCCGGGCGCCTCGTCCGGCGCGCAGCGGTGGTCGGCGTCGACGCGGAACAGGTCGAGCGCGCCGCACACCTCGAGGACGTAGCGCGTGCGGTCGTCGGCGCCGCGCAGCGACGTCACGCCGCCGCGGCGGCCCGTGACGTCCGCCAGGGAGATGAGGAAGGCGGCACCGGTCGAGTCCAGGAAGGTGGTGCGGCAGAGGTCGACGACCAGGAGCTGGCGTCGCAGGCCGCTGACGCGCGCGACGAGCCCGGGGAACTCCTGGCGGTCCGACAGGTCGAGGTCGCCCTCGACCACGAGCACCGCCGTGGTGGGTGTCGTGGACAGCTCGATCACGCCTGCTCCTGCGTCACGCCGTCACCCTGCTCCTGCGCCACGCCGTCACCGGGACCACGCCGCCACGGTATCCGCGGCGCTCGTCACCCTTCCTCTCCGCCTTCCCCGTCGGGGGCGGCGCGGACGTCCCGGCCGACGGCGCGGGCGCACCGGTGGGGCTGCGCCACACTGGCGGGCATGAGCGTCCCGACGCCCCCCGCCCGAGACGGCCGCGACCTGCTCGGCGGTCCGCCCGCCACGCAGCTGCCCGACGACCTGGAGGGCCCCGCCGCCGCCGCCCTCGAGCGTGGCCAGGACGCCGCCGAGGTCGCCGCGCGCACCCCGGCGGCGAGCCTGCCGTGGGCCGTGCTGGCCGAGGACGCCCTCTCCGACGGCGAGGTCGTGCCGGCGTACGCCTACGCCCGCACCGGGTACCACCGGGGCCTGGACGCCCTGCGCCGCGCCGGGTGGCGCGGCTCGGGCCCGGTCCCGTACGCGCACCCGGCGAACCGGGGCTTCCTGCGCGCCCTCGCCGCGCTCGCCCGCGCCAGCGCCGCCGTCGGCGAGGCCGACGAGGCCGACCGCTGCACCCGCTTCCTCGCCGACTGCGACGGGCAGGCGCCGGCCCTGCTGCTCCCGCAGGCCTGAGCCGGGCCGGCGGTCCCGGGTCGCAGGCCGCAGGTCGCCGGCGCGGCACGGCCACCGGGGCGGGCCCGCGGTAGCCTCGCCGACCGTCGCGGGGCACGTGCCCGCCGGCGCCGCCCCACCCGTCCGACGAGCCGGCCCACCGGCAGAGGAGCTGCTGCCCCATGCCCGCCATCGTGCTGCTCGGGGCCCAGTGGGGCGACGAGGGGAAGGGCAAGGCGACCGACCAGCTCGGGGAGCGCCTGGACTACGTCGTCAAGTTCAACGGCGGCAACAACGCCGGGCACACCGTCGTCGTCGGCGGCGAGACGTACGCCCTGCACCTGCTCCCCAGCGGGATCCTCACGCCCGGGGTCACGCCGGTGATCGGCAACGGCGTCGTCGTCGACCTCTCCGTGCTCTTCGAGGAGATCGACGCGCTGGAGGCCCGCGGCGTGGACGCCGGGAAGCTGCTCGTCAGCTCCAGCGCGCACCTCATCCCGTCGTACAACCGGGTCCTCGACCGCGTCACGGAGCGCTTCCTCGGCTCGCGCAAGATCGGGACGACGGGCCGCGGCATCGGCCCGACGTACGCGGACAAGATGTCGCGCGTCGGGCTGCGGGTGGAGGACGTCTTCGACGCGAGCATCCTGCGGCAGAAGGTCGAGGCCGCGCTCGACCTCAAGAACCAGGTGCTCGTCAAGGTCTACAACCGGCGCGCCGTCGAGGTCGACGAGGTCGTCGACGAGCTCCTCGGCTACGCGGACCGCCTGCGTCCGATGGTCGCCGACACCGGCCTGCTGCTCCACGAGGCCCTCGACCGCGGCGAGACGGTGCTGCTCGAGGCGGGCCAGGCGACGATGCTCGACGTCGACCACGGCACCTACCCCTTCGTCACCTCCTCCAGCGCGACCGCCGGGGGCGCCTGCACGGGGTCCGGCATCCCGCCGACCCGCGTCTCCCGCGTCGTCGCCGTCGTGAAGGCGTACACGACGCGCGTGGGGGAGGGACCCTTCCCGACCGAGCTCTCCGGCCCCGAGGGCGACGCCCTGCGCGAGGCCGGCGCCGAGTTCGGGACGACGACCGGCCGTCCGCGCCGCTGCGGCTGGTACGACGCCCCGGTCGCCCGGTACGCCGCCCGGGTGAACGGCGTCACCGACTTCGTCCTCACCAAGCTCGACGTGCTCGGCGGCCTGGAGCGCATCCCCGTCTGCACCGGCTACGAGGTCGAGGGGCGCACGCTGGACGAGCTCCCCGCCACGCAGACCGACCTCCACCACGCCCGCCCCGTGCTCACCGAGCTCGAGGGCTGGGAGGAGGACATCTCCGGCGCCCGCACGTGGGAGGACCTCCCGCCCGCGGCGCAGCGGTACGTGGAGGCGCTCGAGGAGATGTCGGGCGCCCGGATCTCGGTCGTCGGCGTCGGCCCGGGCCGCGAGGAGTCCGTCGTCCGGCACGACCTCCTGGGCTGAGCCCGCCCGCCGGGCCCGACGCCCTCCTCGGACGAGACCCGACGCCCTCCTCGGGGGACCGGACGCTCCCGCCCCGCCCGCGTGGCCCCACACTGGTGGTCCCCGCGCGCACGCCCGGGGAGCACCGGCGAGGAGAGGAGACCATGAGCGCCGCACCTGCCGACGCTCGGGACAGTACGGACGGGGAGGGCTCCAGACGCGCGTCCGTCGCGCGAGCGGCCCCCTCCCCGCGGTCCGCCACCGAGGAGTCCTCCTCGTGGCCACGGACCCGCCGCGTCCCGGCACCCGCAGCACCGCCCGCCCGTGACCGCACCGGGGGGCGCGCGTGATCGTCGCGGACCTCGCCCTGATCCTGCTGGCCGTCGCGCTGGTCGTGGCCTGCGGGGCCTTCGTGGCCGCCGAGTTCTCCCTCGTCACCGTCAACCGCAGCGCCGTCGAGCGCGCCGCCGCCGACGGCGAGCCGGGCGCCGAGGGCGTCCTGCGCTCGCTGCGCACGCTCTCGACCCAGCTCTCCGGCGCCCAGCTCGGCATCACGGTGACGAACCTCGCCATCGGCTTCCTGGCCCGGCCGGCGATCGCGGACGTCGTCGACGCGCCGCTCGCCGCGGTCGGTCTCGGCGAGGCCGCGGCGCAGGGCGTCGCCACCGTGGTGGCGCTGCTCGTCGCCACGGTGCTCACGATGCTCTTCGGCGAGCTCGTCCCCAAGAACCTCGCCATCGCCCAGCCGATGCGGACGGCACGCCTCGTCAGCGGCTTCCAGCGCGGCTTCACCCGGGCGACCGGCCCGGTGATCCGGCTGTGCAACGGGTCGGCCAACGCGATCCTGCGGCTGCTCGGCTTCGAGCCGCAGGAGGAGCTCGCCTCGGCGCGCTCGCCCGAGGAGCTCGCGGGCCTCGTCCGGCACTCGGCGGACAAGGGCATGCTCGCCGCGGACACGGCCGACCTCGTCCAGCGGTCGCTCGCCTTCGGCGACCGCCGGGCCCGCGACGTCATGACGCCCCGCGGGCTCATGACGACCGCCGACCTCGACGACACGGTCGCCGAGGTGCTCCACGAGGCGGCGGGGACGGGGCACTCGCGCTTCCCCGTCCTCGACGAGGAGCACGACGAGGCCGTCGGCGTCGTCCACGTGCGCCAGGCCCTGGCCGTGGCCTTCCCGGAGCGCGGGACGACCACGGTGCGCGAGGTCATGACGGACGCCACGCACGTGCCGGACACCGTCCCCCTCGACGCGCTGCTCGACCAGCTGCGCGCCGACGGGCTCCAGATGGCGGTGGTCGTCGACGAGTTCGGCGACGTCGCGGGCCTCGTGACGCTGGAGGACCTCGTCGAGGAGCTCGTCGGAGAGGTGCGCGACGAGCACGACCCCGACGAGCAGCCGTCACCGCCGGACGCCGACGGGCGCTGGCACCTGCCCGGGAACCTGCGCCCGGACGAGGCGAGCGAGCTGCTCGGCGCGGCGGTGCCCGAGCACGAGGACTACGACACCCTGGGCGGCCTCGTGATGCTGCACCTCGAGCGCCTGCCGGCGGTCGGGGACCGCGTCGTCGTCCACGCCGACGAGCCGCCGGGCCGACCGCCCAAGGACGTGGCGCTGACGGTCGCCGCCCTCGACGGGCACCGGGTCGAGACCGTCGCGGTGGAGCTCCTCGTGCCGGAGGAGCCGGACGGCGACGAGCCCGACGCGCCGGACGACGGCGACGACGTGCGCGACCGCGACGTCCGCGGCGACGGCGACGGCGGCGGCGAGGAGCCGGCGGCGGGTGCTCCCGTGGGGGCCGTGCCGCGGGACGGGGACTCGTCCGACGACGGACGCCGCGACGAGGAGGGGCACCGATGAGCGACTGGCTGGGCCTGGCCCTCACCGCGGTGCTGCTGGCGCTGAACGCCTTCTTCGTCGGCGCCGAGTTCGCCCTCATCTCCGCGCGGAGGACGATGGTGGAGCCGCGCGCGGCCGAGGGGTCGCGCGCCGCCCGCACCACGCTGCACGCCATGGAGAACGTGTCGCTGATGATGGCCGGTGCCCAGCTGGGCATCACCATCTGCTCGCTGCTCCTCGGCGCGCTGTCCGAGCCCGCCATCGCCCACCTGATCGAGGTGCCGTTCGAGGCGCTCGGCGTCCCCGAGGCGCTGCTGCACCCGGTCGCCTTCGCCATCGCGCTGGGTCTCGTGACGCTCCTGCACGTCGTCCTCGGCGAGATGGTGCCGAAGAACATCGCGCTGGCCGGCCCGGACCGGGCGGCGCTCGTGCTCGCCCCGCCGCTCGTGCTCGTGGTGCGGGTGCTGCTCCCCGTCATCTGGCTGCTCAACCGGATGGCCAACCTGCTGCTGCGCGTCGTCGGCGTGCAGGCCAAGGACGAGGTCACGAGCGTGTTCACCCGCGACGAGGTGGCGGGGCTCGTCACCGAGTCGCGCCAGGGCGGGCTGCTCGACGCCCGCGAGGGCGAGCTCCTCCTGGAGGCGCTGGAGTTCGACGAGCACGACGTCTCCTCGGTGATGATCCCGCTCGCGGACGTGACGTCGCTGCCCGTCGGCGTCACCCCGGCGCAGGCCGAGGAGACGGCCGTCCGCGGCTTCTCGAGGTTCCCGCTCCAGGGCGCCGACGGGGCGCTGCACGGCTACGTCCACGTCAAGGACCTGCTGGAGACCGACGCGGACCGGCGGGAGCAGCCGATCGACCCGGCCGGGGTCCGCCCCCTCCCGGAGGTCCCCGCCGGCGCCGCCCTGCGGGCCGTCCTCGAGACGATGCAGGACGACGGCGCCCATCTCGCCGCCGTGCGGGGGCCCGGCGGCGACGTCGTCGGCATCGTCACGCTCGAGGACGTGCTCTCCGAGCTCGTGGGGCAGATCCGCGACGACTCCCGACGTCAGGCGGTCGCGGCCGCGCGCTGACGCCGGGACGGCCGGAGCCCGGGGAGCGACGAGCCCGGGGGACGACGAGCCCGGGTCGGACGAGGCAGGGGGCGGACGAGGCAGGGGCGGGGCTCGGGGTGACCCGGGTGCCGCCCCTCGTCCGTCCCGGGGCGCGCTGCTTCCTCGGAGGGCCCCGGCGTGACATGCATAGCCTTCCTATGTAACCTGGTCGGGTGCCTGAGCGAACGACCGCGATCCCCGGACCGCCGGGGGCCGAGGGAGGCGTCCAGGACCTCGGGGTCGCCCTGCTCGTCAGCGCCGCCCGGTTCACCCGCTGGGCCGGGCGCGCGGCGGACGCGCCCATGCCGCAGGCGCTGTGGCGGGCGCTGTCCCAGCTGGAGGAGCTGGGGCCGCTGCGCGTCAGCGCGCTGGCGGCGCTGGACCGGACGTCCCAGCCGACGGCGACGGCCCTCGTCGCCCGCCTCGTCGAGCACGGCTGGGCGGTGCGGGCGCCAGACCCCGAGGACGGCCGCGCCGTCCTCGTCGACGTGAGCGACGCCGGTCGCCGGCAGCTGCACGAGCAGCGCGCCGCCGCGGCGCGCGCCCTGGCCCCGAGCCTGGGCTCGCTGGCCGCCGACGAGCGCGCCGACCTGGCCCGCGGGGTCGCCGTCCTCGACCGGCTCGTCGCCCGCGAGGCGCCGGCGGGCTGAGCCCGCCGTCCCCCACCCGCCCGCCGCGCCCGACCACCGCACCGACCACCCGCTCCACGACTCACCCGACGACCACGACGAGACCCCGACGACCGCGCCCGTCCGCGACGTCGCCGCCGGGTCCCGCACCGAGGGAGACCTATGGCCCCGCTACGCCCCGCCCGTCCCGACACCGCCGGCCGCGGGGACGTCCCCGCTCCTGCCGGGGCCGCTGCGCCCGCCGCGGGCGACGACGGCCCGTCGAGCCTGCTGCAGCAGCCGCGCGCCGTGTGGGCCGTCGCCTTCGCGTGCGTCATCGCGTTCATGGGGATCGGGCTCGTCGACCCGATCCTCAAGCCGATCGGCGAGGAGCTCGACGCCTCGCCGTCGCAGGTCTCGCTGCTCTTCACGAGCTACATGGCGGTCACCGGTCTCGCGATGCTCGTCACCGGCGTCATCTCCAGCCGGGTGGGGCCCAAGAAGACGCTGCTCGGCGGGCTCGCGCTCATCGTCGTCTTCAGCGCCCTCGCCGGGTCGTCCGGCTCGATCGGGGAGATCGTCGGCTTCCGCGCCGGCTGGGGCCTCGGGAACGCGCTCTTCATCGCGACGGCGCTCGCGACCATCGTCGGCGCGGCCAGCGGCGGTGTCGCCGGGGCGATCGTCCTCTACGAGGCCGCCCTCGGGGTGGGCATCGCGACCGGGCCCCTCGTCGGCGGGCTGCTCGGCGGGGTGTCGTGGCGCGGGCCGTTCTTCGGCGTCGCCGTCCTCATGGCCGTGGCCTTCGCCGCCATCGCCGTCTTCCTGCCCGAGGTGCCGAAGCCCGCCCGGGCGACGACCCCGCTCGACCCCTTCCGGGCGCTGCGGCACCGCGGCCTGCTGGCGATGGCCGTCACCGCGCTGCTCTACAACGTCGGGTTCTTCACCCTGCTCGCCTACACCCCGTTCCCGCTGGACCTCGGCATCTACGCCGTCGGGGGCATCTTCTTCGGCTGGGGCGTGTGCCTGGCGCTCAGCTCGGTCTTCCTCGCCCCCTGGCTGCAGCGGCGTGTCGGGACCCTGCCGGGCGTCGTGCTCGCGCTGGTGCTCTTCGCGGCCGACCTCGTGGTCATGGCGCTCTTCACCGACTCGAAGGCCGTGCTCGCCGCGTGCGTCGTCGTGGCCGGCGTCTTCCTCGGGATCAACAACACGCTGGTGACCGAGGGCGTGATGCTCGTGTCCACCGCCGAGCGCTCCACGGCGTCGGCCGCCTACAGCTTCGTCCGCTTCGGCGGCGGCGCCGTCGCGCCGTGGCTCGCCGGGCGGCTCGGGGAGAGCATCAGCCCGCACGTGCCCTTCTGGGTCGGCGCGGGCGCCGTCCTGCTCGGCGTCGTCGTGCTCGTCGGGAGCCGTCGCCACCTCGGCCGGCTGGCCGGCGGGGGCGGGCACGGCGAGGCGCCGACGAGCCACGGACGCACCGAGGTCGCCGCCGTCAGCGCGGGCGAGGCGAGCTGAGGACCGGGAGCCCGTCGCCGGCGCGGTGACCGCTCGGCGGACGGACCCTCGTGGCGGCGGGCCGCGCGCCTAGCATCCCGGGGCCGCGGCGCCGTCGCACCGCGGGTCGCGCCCGGGCGAGAGGGCGGGCGAGGCCCCACGAGCGAGGAGGTCGTCATCGACGTCCCAGCGAGCACGACCGCCGTCCCTGCCTCGAGCACGGCGGCCGGCCCGGCCGCCGACCTGCCCCCGGTGACCGCCGACCGCGTCGAGGAGGCCGCCCGGCGCCTGGCCGGCGTCGTCGCCCGCACCCCGCTGCACCGCTCGGCGCGGCTGTCGGCGGCCACGGGGGCGCAGGTGCACCTCAAGCGCGAGGACCAGACGTCCGTCCGCTCGTACAAGGTCCGTGGGGCCTACAACCTGATCGCCCAGCTCTCGGACGAGGAGCTCGCCCGCGGTGTCGTGTGCGCGAGCGCCGGCAACCACGGGCAGGGCGTCGCCGCCGCCTGCCGGGAGCTCGGGGTCCGTGGGCGCGTGCTGCTCCCGCGCACCACGCCGCGGCAGAAGCGGGACCGGATCGCCGCGCTGGGGGGCGCGTCCGTCGAGGTCGTCGTCGTCGGGGACGTCTACGACGACGCGGTCGCGGCGACGCGCGAGGAGGCCGGGCGCACCGGCGCCGTCGTCGTCCCGGCCTTCGACGACCCGCGGACGGTGGCGGGTCAGGGCACCGTCGCCGTCGAGCTCGTCGAGCAGCTCGGGCGGGCGCCGGACGTGCTCGTCGTCCCCGTCGGCGGCGGCGGGCTGCTCGCCGGCACCGCCACGTGGCTGCGCGAGCGGCACCCGGGGACGCGCCTGGTCGGCGTGGAGCCCGCGGGCGCGGCGTCGATGGCGGCGGCCCTGGCGGCGGGGCGCCCCGTGCCGCTCGTCGACGTCGAGACCTTCGTCGACGGCGCGGCCGTCCGCACCGCCGGCCTCGTGACGCTGCCGCTGGTGCGGGACAGCGGCGCGGAGCTGGTCTCGGTCCCCGAGGGGCGCGTCTGCACGGAGATGCTGTCGCTGTACCAGGTGGACGGGATCATCGCCGAGCCGGCGGGGGCGCTGGCGAGCGCGGCGCTGGGCCAGAGCCTGGTCGTCGAGCCGGGTCAGGACGTCGTGTGCGTGCTCTCCGGCGGCAACAACGACGTGAGCCGGTACGGCGAGGTGCTCGAGCGCTCCCTCGTCCACGAGGGCCTCAAGCACTACTTCCTCGTCCAGCTCGCCCAGGAGCCCGGCGCGCTGCGTGCCTTCCTCGACGGGGTGCTCGGGCCGGACGACGACATCACCCGGTTCGAGTACCTCAAGCGCAACAACCGCGAGACGGGGCCGGCGCTCATCGGCGTCGAGGTCGCGCGCCCGGACGACCTGCCGCCGCTGCTGCGGCGGATGGCCGGGTCGGGGCTCGACGTGGAGCGCCTCGAGCCGGGCAGCCAGGTCTTCCAGTACCTGCTGTGAGGCCTGCTGCGGGACCTGCCGCACCACCAGCCGCGGGAGGAGGTGCGGTCGGCCGCGGCGGCCCCCGGCGCCTGGCCGTCCTCGTCGCGGCCTCGGCGGCGCTCGTGGTCGGCTGCTCGCCGGCGCCCACGGCGGGGGCGGGCACCGCCTCCGCCGCCCTGGACGAGCTCGACGTCCGCCCCGCCGCGAGCGCCGGGGGCTACGACCGTGACCTCTTCGGCGACGGGTGGGTCGACGTCGACGGCGACGGGTGCCGCACGCGCGAGCAGGTCCTGCGGCGCGACCTCCGGGAGGTGCAGGTGCGTCCCGGGACCGGCGGCTGCGTCGTCGAGAGCGGCGTCCTGCTGGACCCGTACACCGGCGTCGTCGTCGACTTCCGCCGCGGCGAGCGGACGAGCGAGGAGGTCCAGGTGGACCACGTCGTCGCCCTGGCCGCCGCGTGGCGCACGGGCGCGGCGGGATGGGACCGTGCGACGCGCGAGGACTTCGCCAACGACCTGGTCAACCTGCTCGCCGTGGACGGGGACGCCAACCAGGACAAGGGGTCTCAGGACGCCGCGGCCTGGCTGCCGGCGCGGGAGGCGGCCCGGTGCCCGTACGCGGCCCGGCAGGTGGCGGTCAAGGTGGCCTACGGCCTCTGGGTCACCGAGGCCGAGCACGACGCCCTGGCCGACGTGCTGGCGGGGTGCCCGGACGAGCCACTGCCCACCCGCTGAGCCGGCGTCGTCGCTGCGCCGGTCGGGTGAACGCCCCACGCGGGAGCGGACGCGTCACTACAGTCCGGCTCCCGGCGTGCCGACGTGGCGGCGCCGCAGCGAGGGGGGCGTCGTGGGGGCAGCAGCGGTGGTCGAGGTCGGGACCCGGGGGACGGGCCGGGTGGTCCGGGCAGCCGCGGCGCTCGCGATGGCGGCGGGTCTGCTCGCCGCCCCGGCGGCCGCGGGAGCGGCGGACGCCGAGGCCGCCTCGTGCGCGACGGCGTGGGGCTCCACGCCGGAGGGGACGCTCGGCATCGCTCCCGGCCAGGTGACGTCGGTGCGCTCGGGACGGCACGCCTGCTTCGACCGCGTCGTCGTCGACGTGCGGGGACGCTCGGGCGGGTTCTACGTGCGCTACGTCGACGCCGTGACGCAGGACGGCAGCGGCGACCCCGTCCCCCTGCGGGGCGGCGCGCGGCTGCTCGTCGTCGTCGGGGCCCCGTCCTACGACGACGACTACCGGCCGACGTACGCGCCCGCGGACGCCACCGAGCTCGTCGACACCCGCGGGGCGCGGACGCTGCGGCAGGTCGCCTCCGCCGGCAGCTTCGAGGGTCAGACGACGCTGGGGATCGGGGTGCGTGCCCGGCTCCCCTTCCGCACCTCCACCATCAGCGACGGCAGGACCACCCGCCTCGTCGTGGACGTCGCCCACCGCTGGTGAGTGCTCGTCCGTCGGCTCGGGCGGGCGCCTGACGCGCACCGACGAGCCACCCCGCAGGTCAGCGGAGCCGCCGGAGCCGGCGCACCTGCGCCTGGACCGCCTCGCGGGCGCGCCGCTGCCCCCCGCGTTGGGCGACGGCGGCCTCGAGGTCGCCGAGGACGGCGAGCAGGTGGTCGACGTCCGGTTCCCAGCCGCGGCCGCGGCACTCGCGGACCCAGTCGGCCGCGCCGGCGTGGCCCCGCTGCCCGTTGCACCTCCGGCACGCGGCGACCTCGTTCTCCAGCCAGGACGGGCCGCCGCGCACCCGAGGGACGAGGTGGTCCGTCGTCGGTACGACGAGGTCCGAGAAGGGCCTCCGGCACCAGACGCACGCCCCGCCCTCCCGCTGCACCGCCCGCACGAGGCGCGCGGGGCGGGGCTCGGCGCGCGCGTCGTCCGCCGGCGAGGTCAGGACGGGACCGTCCCGGTCGCCCTGCCGGAGCCGCCCGTCCGGCGGGCCAGCCGCGTGACCCGCTCCGCGAGGTCGGCCAGCAGGGCGGCGGCGCCGGTCTGCAGGTCGTCGAGCGTCGCCGCGCCCGGGGCGATGCTGAACGCGGCGTCGACGCCGGCGGCGGCGAGCTCGGCCGGAGGGACGGCGACCCGTCCGGCGAGCACGACGACGGGCGCTGCGGCGCAGGCCGGCTCGGCGCGCACGGCCCGCGCGACGCCGTCGACGACCTTGCCCTGCAGCGACTGGGGGTCGCAGGAGCCCTCACCGGTGACGACGAGGTCGGCGCCGGCTGCGAGCGCCTGCGGCAGACCGGCCTCGGCGAGCACGAGCGGTGCGCCGGGCTCCAGGGAGGCGCCGAGCACCGCGACGACCGTCGCGGGCGCCCCGCCGGCGGCGCCGCAGCCGGGCCGGTCGGCGACGGCGACCCCGGTCGCCTCCTCGAGCACGGAGGCCAGCCGGCCCAGCCCTGCCTCGAGCGCCGCGACGTCCTCGGGCGTCGCCCCCTTCTGCGGCCCGTAGACGGCCGCGGCCCCGCGCGGGCCGAGCAGCGGGTTCGTGACGTCGCAGGCCAGGCGCCAGCGCGCCGCCCGTGCCCGGGGGTGCAGGTCGGTGAGGTCGAGCCGGGCGAGCCGGGCGAGCGCCCCGCCCCCCGGCGGGAGCTCCTCGCCGTCCGCGTCGAGGAACCGGGCGCCGAGGCCGGCGAGCAGCCCCGCGCCGCCGTCCGTCGTCGCGCTGCCGCCCAGGCACAGGACGACCTCCTGCGCGCCGGCGTCGAGCGCCGCGGCGAGCAGCGCGCCCGTCCCCAGGGTCGAGGCCTCCCGCGGCCGGGCGGGGGCGTCCTGCACACCGGGGAGACCGCTGGCGGCGGCGACCTCCACGACCGCCGTCGAGCCGTCGGCCGAGAGCCCCCACGCGGCCTCGCACCGGCGTCCCAGCGCGTCCGTCGTCGTCTGCTCCCGCAGCCGCGTGCCCCAGGCGTCGGCGAGGCAGGCCGCCGTCCCCTCGCCGCCGTCCGCCACCGGCAGGACGACGACGTCCGCCCCCGGGGCGGCGGCGCGCACGCCCGCCGCCACCGCCTCGCCCGCCTCCCGTGTCGTCAGCGACCCCTTGAAGGAGTCCACCGCCACGACGACGCGCACGGGTGGACCCTACGGAGCCGGCGCGGGCCGTGCCGGGGCCCCGGCTCAGCCGCGGCCGGCCGCCATGTGCTCCTCGAGCGTCGCCCGGGCCCCCTTCTCGTGCAGGGACGCGAGCGCCTCGCGGTACGGCGTCGTGAAGGCCTCCTGCTCGGCGAGGTCGCCGAAGAGGTCCTCGTCGCGCAGGAAGGCGAGGTCGTCGCCCTCGAGCTGGGCCTTCGCCGCCGCCGTCCGCCCCTCGGCGTCCGCGTCGACGACCTCGATCGCCTCGCCCTGCTCGTCGACGCCCTCCGCGTACCGGGCCCACGCCGCGACGACCAGCGCCGAGTGCCGCACGGACCGGCCCGCGGCGAGGTCGTCGCGCACCACCGGCAGCAGCCAGGTCGGGATGCGGTTGCTCGAGTCGGCGCAGAGCCGCGCGAGGGTGTCCCGCACCTCGGGGTTGGCGAAGCGCTCGACGAGCCCGGGCTTGTAGGCGTCGAGGTCCACCCCCGGGACGGGCTGCAGCGTCGGCGTCGCCTCCTCGTCCATGTAGGCGAGGAGGAAGTCCGCGAAGAGCTGGTCCGAGCAGACCTCGTGCGCGTAGCGGAGGCCGGAGAGGTAGCCCAGGTAGCACAGCGCCTGGTGGCTCGCGTTGAGCAGCCGGAGCTTCATCATCTCGTAGGGGTGCACGTCGTCGACGACCTGGACGCCCACCTCCTCGAGCGGCGGCCGGCCGGAGGCGAAGCGGTCCTCGAGCACCCACTGGACGAAGGGCTCGCTGACCACGGGCCAGGCGTCCTCGACGCCGAAGCGCTCCGTGACGGCCGCACGGTCGGCGTCCGTCGTGACGGGCGTGATGCGGTCGACCATGGAGTTGGGGAAGGGCACCTCCGCCTCGAGCCAGTCGGCGAGGTCCCCGCCCGTCCGCTGCTCCCGCTCGCGGGCGTAGGCGGTGATCATCTTGTGCGCCACGTCGCCGTTGCCGGCGATGTTGTCGCAGGACATCACGGTGAAGGCGGGCACGCCGCGCTCCCGGCGTCGGCGCAGCGCCTCCGTGACGAAGCCGAAGGTCGTCACCGGTGCGGACTCCCCGGCCAGGTCCTGCTGGAGCTTCGGGTCCCGGGTGTCGAGCTCGCCGGTGACCGGGTGCACGTGGTAGCCGCCCTCGGTGACCGTGAGGGAGACGATCCGGGTGGCCGGGTCGGCCATCTTCTCCAGCACGGCCTCGGGGTCGGCGGGCGCGAAGAGGTAGTCGACGATCGACCCGACCACGCGGGGCTCGTACGTGCCGTCCGGGTGCTTGAGGACGAGCGTGTACAGGTGGTCCTGGTCGGCCATGATCCCGGCCATCTTCTCGTCGGCGGGCAGGACGCCGACGCCGCAGATGCCCCAGTCGAGCGCCTTCCCCGCGTCCATGAGGCGGTCCAGGAACATCGCCTGGTGCGCGCGGTGGAAGCCCCCGACGCCGAAGTGGACGATCCCCGTCGTCACGGCCGCGCGGTCGTAGGTCGGCACGGGCAGCGACGGGTCCAGCGAGGTCAGCGTCGCGGCGGACAGGGCGGTCATCGAGGTCCTCCGAGGTGGGGAGCGGTGGTGGGAGCAGCACGGCCCGGCGCCCCAGGGGCACCGGGCCGTGCGGTCGGTCAGCGGGGCTCGGTCGGCGCGGGAGCCGTCACTTGACGGCGCCCAGGGACAGGCCCTGGACGAGCTTGTCCTGCGCGGCGAAGCCGGCGATGAGGACGGGCAGCGACACGATCGTCGCCGCGGCGGAGACCTGCGCGAGGAACAGCCCCTGGCTCGTCACGAAGCTCGTGAGGAACACGGGCGCCGTCCCGGCCACGACGGCCGTCAGCGAGCGGGCCAGCAGCAGCTCCTGCCAGCTGAAGATGAAGCAGATCAGCGCGGTGGCGGCGATGCCCGGCATCGCGACCGGGGCGACGACGCTGCGCAGCGTCCGGATGAGCCCCGCCCCGTCCAGCTGCGCCGCCTCGAGCATCTCGACGGGCACCTCGGCGAGGAACGACCGCATCATCCACACGGCGATCGGCAGGTTCATCGCCGTGTAGAGGATGATGAGCAGCCCGATCTGGTCGATCGCGCCGGACCAGATCGCGAACAGGTACAGCGGGAGCACGGCGGCGACGATCGGCAGGAAGCGCGTCGAGAGCAGGAAGAACAGGACGTCCGACCACTTCTTGATCGGCCGGATCGACAGGGCGTACGCCGCGGGGATCGCCAGCACGAGGACCACGACGGTCGAGACGACCGAGGCCGTCGCGGAGTTGATCAGCGAGGGCCAGGCGTTGGCGTTGCTGAAGAAGCTCCGGTAGCCGTCCAGCGTGAGCGGCGCGAAGAGGGACGGCGGGTTGGTGGCGGCGTCCACCTCGCTGTGGAACGAGGTGAGCACCATCCACAGCGCGGGGACGGCGAAGAGCAGGCCGACGACCCAGGCGACGATGCCCCAGAAGGGGTTGGGCCGGCTGAGGGGGGAGTTCTTGCGGTACTCCTGGCGCGCCGGCGCCGCGTCGGCCTCGGCGGCGGTCGCCGCCGGGCTGACCTCCTGCCGGGTCCTCTCGGTGGAAGCCATCAGCTGTCCTCCTTCAGCAGCGACGAGACCGAGCGCAGGGCGAAGGTCGCCACGATGATCGTGCCGATGACGACGATGACGCCCTGGGCGGCGGCGAGGCCGTAGTCCTGCCGCACGAAGAAGGTCTGGTAGATGGTGTACGGCAGGTTGGCGGTGCCGAGGGCGCCGGACGTCATGGTGAAGACGTAGTCGAAGTTCTGGACGATGAAGATGGCGCCGAGCGTCGCGCCGAGCTCGATGTAGCGGCGCAGGTGCGGCAGCGTGATGTAGCGGAACGCCTGGACGGCGCTCGCGCCGTCCACCTTGGCGGCCTCGAACGCCTCGCCCGGCCGGCTCTGCAGACCGGCCAGCAGGATCAGCATCATGAACGGCGTCCACTGCCAGATCAGCGCCACCTCGATGGACGCGAGGGGGAACTGCGTCAGCCACGCCACCTGCGGCGGGTTGTCGCTGCCGAAGAGGCTCCACACCCAGGTGAGGACGCCGTTGATGAAGCCGTAGCTGGGGTTGAGCATCGCGTGCTTCCACAGCAGCGCCGCGGCGACCGGGACGATGAGGAACGGCGCGATCATCAGCGTGCGGACGATGCCCCGGCCGAGGAACGTGCGGTCAAGCAGCAGTGCGATGGCCAGCCCGAGGAGCAGGCTCACGCCCACGACGACGACCGTGAGGATCACCGTCGTGATGACCGACGACCGCAGCTCGGCGTCCGAGAAGACCTCGGCGTAGTTGCCGAAGCCGGCGAAGCCCCGCTCGTTGGGGCGCAACGCCTCCCAGCTCATGAACGAGATGACGATCGTCGAGACGAACGGGAGCTGGGTGACGATGATGACGAAGACCAGCGCGGGCAGCAGCGGTGCGCGGCGCGTCCACCCGGCCTTGCGCGACGCCGTGCGCTGCTGCTGCGGTGCCGGGTCCTGCAGGACGGTCCGCTGCTCCGCGGTCGTCTCGCTGGCGCTCATGGGCTCTCCTGGGGTGGGAGGGAAGGGCGGCGACGAGAGCTCTCCGCCAGGAGCGCCCCCGTGCCCCCCGGTCGGCGGGGCTGGGGCCGGCCCCGCCGCGGAGGCGGGGCCGGCCCTCGTCATGACCCGAGGGTCATCCGTTCACGACTGCCGAGCGAGCGCTCAGCCGTCCTCCTTGTAGCGGTCGCCGACCGCCTGCGCCTGCTCCTGGCCCTGGTCCAGGGTCTCCTGCACCGACCCCTGGCCGGCGATGTTCGAGCTGATGTTCTCCGAGATGCCGGTGGCGAGGTCGGCGAACTCCGGGATGGCGACGAACTGGATGCCGGGCGCCGGCCGGGGCTGCACGCCCGGGTCGTTGGGGTCGGCCGACGAGATGGCCTGCTCGGTCGCCTCGGCGAAGGGGCCGGCCACGTCCAGGTAGTCCTGGTTCTCGTAGGTCGAGCTGCGCTTGCCGGCCGGCACGCGGGACCAGCCGAGCTGGTCGCCGACCAGCTCCTCGTACTCCTGGCTGGAGGCCCAGGAGATGAACTCCCACGCCGCGTCCTGCTTCTCCGACGCCGCCTGCACGCCCCAGGCCCAGCTGTACAGCCAGCCGGAGGAGTCCGTCTCCACGACGGGAGCCGGTGCGTAGCCGATCTTCCCGGCGACGGGCGAGCCGTCCGCCTCGAGCGAGCCGGCCGCCGAGGTCGCGTCGTACCACATGGCCGTGCCGCCCTGCGTCATGGCGTTGAGGCACTCGGTGAAGCCGGCCTGCGCCGCGCCCGCCTCGCCGTGCTGCTGCACGAGGTCGACGTAGAACTGCGTGGCCTCGACGAACTCGGGCGAGTTCACCTGGGCGTCCCAGTTCTCGTCCCACCAGGTCCCGCCGAAGGTGTTGACGACGGTGGTGAGGGGCGCGAAGACCTGGCCCCAGCCCGGGAGGCCGCGCAGGCAGATGCCGCGGGTGCCGCTGGGGTCGTCGATCTGCGCCGCCAGGTCGGCGACCTCCTGCCACGTCGGGTTCTCCGGCATGGTCAGCCCGGCGGCGTCGAACAGGTCCGTGCGGTACATCAGGAAGGACGACTCGCCGTAGAAGGGCTCGGCGTAGATCTCGCCGTCGACGGTCAGCCCGTCGGCGATGGGCTGGAGGATGTCGCTCTGGTCGAAGTCCGCGTCGTCGTTCGCGTACTGGGTGAGGGGCGCGAGCCACTCGTTGGTCGCGTAGAACGGGACCTCGTAGTTGCTGATGGTGGCCACGTCGTACTGGCCGGCCTGCGCCGCGAAGTCCTGCGCGATCTGGGCGCGGACGTCGTTCTCGGGCTGGACCGTGAAGTTGACCTGGATGCCGGTGTCGGCGGTGAAGTTGTCCGCCGTCAGCTGCTGCAGGTCCTCCATCTGCGGGTTGTTCACCATGATGACGCTGATGCTCTGGGCGTCGCCGTCCTCGCCACCACCGCCGCCACCGCCACCTCCGCCGCCGGCACCGCCGCACGCCGAGGTGGCGAGGGCGACCGTCGTGAGGGTGGCGAGGGCGAGGGGGGCACGTCGTCGTGCGGTCATGCGGGCGTGTCCTTCCGGAGAACCGTGAGTGGTCGTCGCCTCGCCGGTGAGGCACTCCCTCGTGCCGGCGTCGCGTCGGGAGGCGGCGCGCTGCCGCGCCGCCTGCGGCAGAAGGAGACAGGGGCCGGGGCCCGGGTGTCAAGGACTTCTCTCGATTGTGACCGAAGCCCGCTCAGATGAGCGGGCGTCCGCGTCGGCGTGACCGCCGTCCCGGGTGGCCCCTACGCTCGCCGCCGTGCGCGTCCTCGTGGTCGGGTCCGGTGCTCGCGAGCACGCCCTCGCCGTCGCCCTCGCCGGTGACGAGGACGTCGAGGAGGTGCTCGTCGGGCCGGGCGGTCCCGGCCTCGCGGACGTGGCCGAGGTGGTCCCGCTCGACCCGCTCGACGGCACCGCCGTCGCCGCCCTGGCGAGCGCTCGCGGCGTCGACCTCGTGGTCGTGGGCCCCGAGGCGCCGCTCGTCGCCGGGGTGGCGGACGCCGTGCGGGCGGCCGGGGTGGACTGCCTGGGCCCCTCGGCGGCCGCCGCGCGGCTCGAGGGCAGCAAGGCCTTCGCCAAGGAGGTCATGGCCTCCGCCGGCGTCCCGACGGCGAGGGCGCACGTCTGCACGGACGCGGCCCAGGTGGCCGCCGCCCTCGACGCCTTCGGCGCGCCGCACGTCGTCAAGGACGACGGTCTCGCGGGCGGCAAGGGCGTCGTCGTCACGCCGGACCGGGACGAGGCGCTGGCCCACGCACGGGCCTGCCTGGACGGCCGCCCCGGGACGGGGGCGCACGCGGTGGTCGTGGAGGAGTTCCTCGACGGGCCCGAGGTCTCCCTGTTCGTGCTCTGCGACGGCCGGGACGTGCTCCCCCTGGCGCCCGCGCAGGACGCGAAGCGGCTCCTCGACGGCGACCGGGGCCCGAACACCGGTGGCATGGGCGCCTACTCGCCGTTGCCGTGGGCGCCCGAGGGCCTCGTGCGCGAGGTGGTGGAGCGGGTGGCGCAGCCGGTCGTCGACGAGATGGCGCGCCGCGGCACGCCCTTCTCGGGGGTCCTCTACTGCGGGCTGGCGCTGACGTCCCGGGGCGTGCGGGTCGTCGAGTTCAACGCCCGCTTCGGCGACCCCGAGACGCAGGTCGTCCTGCCCCGGCTGCGCACGCCGCTCGGCGCGGTCCTGCGGGCGGCCGCCACCGGCCGGCTGCGCGAGCTCGAGCCGCTCACCTGGTCGCCCGACGCCGCGGTGGCCGTCGTGCTCGCGGCGCCGGGGTACCCCGGGGACCCACGCAGCGGCGGCGCGGTCACCGGGGTCGAGGCCGCTGCGGCGGTCCCGGGCGCCCGGGTCCTGCACGCGGGCACGGCGCGCGGGCCGGACGGCGGCCTCGTCGCCGCCGGCGGGCGGGTGCTCTCGGTCGTGGGCACGGGGGGCTCGCTCGCGCAGGCACGCGCCTGCGCCCACGCCGCGCTCGCCGAGGTCCGGCTCGACGGCGGGCAGCACCGCGGCGACATCGCCGCGGCCGCCGTCGCCCAGGACGCCGCCGACCCGGGCCCCGCCGACCCGGGCCCCGTCGACCCGGGCCCCGTCGACCCGGGCCCCGTCGACCAGGGCCCCGTCGACCGGGCTCGCGCATGAGCGCCGCCGCGGGCGGTGCCCCGGAGCTGCCCGGCTGGCGGCACGTGCGCTCGGGCAAGGTCCGCGACCTCTACGAGCCGTCCGCGGGCGCGCCGGGGGAGGGCGACCTGCTGGTCGTCGCCAGCGACCGCGTCAGCGCCTTCGACCACGTGCTCCCCACCCCCGTCCCCGACAAGGGCGCCGTGCTGACCGCCCTGAGCCTGTGGTGGTTCGAGCGCCTGGCGGACGCCGGGCTCGGCGTGCCCGACCACGTGCTGTCGGCCGTCGTCGGCCCTCCGGACGCCTCCAGCGGCGTGCCGGCCGAGGCGGCCGGCCGCGCGGTCCGCTGCCGGCGCCTGGACATGCTCCCGGTGGAGTGCGTGGCGCGCGGCTACCTCACCGGCTCGGGGCTCGCGGACTACCGCGCCACGGGGGCCGTCTGCGGCGTCGAGCTGCCCGACGGGCTCGAGGACGGCTCACGGCTGCAGGCGCCGGTCTTCACCCCGGCCACGAAGGCCGAGGTGGGCCACGACGAGAACGTGAGCCTCGCCGTCGTCGCCGAGCAGCTCGGCCCCGTGCTCGCCGAGCGGGTGCGCGAGGTGACGCTCCGCCTGTACGCGATCGGCGAGGAGATCGCCCGGGGGCGTGGTGTCCTGCTCGCCGACACGAAGATCGAGCTCGGCCTCCCGCCCGGGGTGGCGGCGTCCTCGCCCGAGGCGCCGGGGGCGCTCGTGCTCGGGGACGAGGTGCTGACGCCCGACTCCGCGCGCTTCTGGGACGCCGCCTCGTGGGCGCCCGGCCGCACCCAGCCGAGCTTCGACAAGCAGTACGTCCGGGACTGGCTGCGCTCGGACGCCTCCGGCTGGGACCGGTCGTCCGACGCGCCCCCGCCCCCGCTCCCGGACGACGTCGTCGAGGCCACCCGCGGCCGGTACGTCGAGGCGTACGAGCGGATCACCGGGCGCACCTGGGCCTGACCCCCCGGTCCGTCGTCCCCGGTCGCCCGAGCGGCGCGGCCGGGCGACGGTGTGGCCATGAGCAGCGCGGCCCACCCGGCCCGGGCGACCGGACCGACCACCGGACCGACCACCGGATCGACCACCGGATCGACCACCGGGCCGCCGCCGGACCCGACGACGGCGGCCGCCTGCGCCGGGGCCGCCCGCGACCTGCTCGCGGCGCTGGACCCCGAGCAGCGCGACCTGCTCGCCCGCCCGCTCGACGACCCCGACCGACGGCGGTGGACGTACGTCGACGGGCGCCACCCCGGTCTCGTCCTGGGCGACCTCCGGGGGGCGGCGCAGGAGGCCGCGCTGGCCCTGCTGGCGAGCGCCGGTGACGCGCGTCCGGGCGGCTCTGGGGTCGTGCGCGGCGCCGTCGAGCTCGAACGGGTCCGGCAGGACCTCGCCGCCGAGCACGTCGCGGCGGGCACCCCGCTCGACCCGCCGTCGCTGGAGGGGCGGGTCGACCGCGACCCGTACGCCCTGAGGCTGGAGGGCCGGCCCGGGGACGCCGCCTGGGGCTGGCGCGTCAGCGGCCACCACCTCGCCGTGCACGTCGCCCTCGTCGACGAGCGCGTGCACGTGACACCGCACTTCGTCGGCGCCCAGCCCGCCGTCGTGCCGCGCGGCCCGCGCGACGGGTGGCGGCTGCTGGGCCCGGAGGAGGACCTCGCCCGCGACGTCCTCGCCGCCCTGGACGGCGACCGGCTCGCGGTCGCGCGCCCCTCCGGCGTCGCCCCCGCCGACGTGCTGACCGGCGCCGACCCGGTGGCCGACCCGGTGGCGCTCCCGGCCGGGCTCGCGCACCGCGACATGCCGCCGCCGGCGCGGGCCTCGCTCGAGGCGCTGCTGGCGCGCTACCTGTCCAGGGCGCCGGCCGCCTACGCCGCCGCGTGCTGGGAGGAGCTCGTGGCCGACGACCTCGGCGCGGTGGAGATGACGTGGCTCGGGTCCCTCGCCCGCGGCGAGGGGTACTACTACGCCGTCCGGGCGCCGAGCCTGCTCCTCGAGCTGGACTGCACCCAGCACGGCGCCGACCACGTGCACTCGGTCTGGCGGCACCTGCGGGACGACTTCGGCGGCGACCTGCTGCGCGACCACCTGCGCTCGGACCACGCCGAGGGCCGCAGCCGCGCTCACCCGCACGGGTAGGGCCCCACCACGGGCGGGCCGACGAGGTGCCGCGACGGCCACGCTCGGGCAGGGTCGGGGCATGAGCGAGAGCACCCAGCAGGCGGCAGCGGACGAGCGCGAGGTCGACGTCGTCGTGATCGGGGGCGGGTCGACGGGGGAGAACGTGGCCGACCGGGCGCACCGGGGCGGGCTGGAGCAGGTGGTCCTCGTCGAGGACGAGCTCGTCGGCGGCGAGTGCTCGTACTGGGCGTGCATGCCCAGCAAGGCGTTGCTGCGGCCGACGGCGGCCCTCGCCGCGGCCCGACGCGTGCCCGGTGCGGCCGCCGCGGCGGACGGCGAGCTCGACGTCGCCGCCGTCCTGACGCGCCGCACGTCCTTCACGAGCGACTGGGACGACTCCAGCCAGGTGCAGTGGGTCGAGGGCGCCGGCTTGGAGCTCCTGCGCGGGCGTGCCCGACTGGACGGGCCGCGCCGGGTCGTCGTCACGGCGTCCGACGGCACGACGACGACGCTCGTCGCCCGGCACGGCGTCGTCGCGGCCGTGGGGTCGACGCCCTCGGAGCCGCCGATCGACGGCCTCGACGGGGTCCCGCACTGGACGAGCCGGGAGGCGACCTCGGCCACGTCCGTGCCCCCGCGGCTGCTCGTCCTCGGCGCCGGGGTCGTCGGCAGCGAGATGGCCACGGCCTACCGGCGCCTCGGGGCGGAGGTCACCCTCGTCGCCGGCTCCGCGGTGCTCTCGGCGTTCGAGCCGCGGGCCGGCGAGCTCGTCGCCGACGCGCTGCGCGCCGAGGGCGCCGAGGTCGTCACCGGGTCCCGCGCCACCGCCGTCGAGCGTGACGGCGACGACGGCGAGGTCCGCCTCACCCTCGACGACGGGCGGGTCCTCGTCGGGGACGAGCTGCTCGTCGCCACCGGCCGGAAGCCCCGGACCGGCGACCTGGGCCTGGAGACGGTCGGGCTGGAGGCCGGGCAGGCCCTGGACATCGACGCCTCGGGTCTCGTCGCGGGTGTCGACGGGCGGTGGTTCTACGCGGCGGGCGACGTCACGGGCCTCGCGCCGCTCACCCACATGGGCAAGTACGCCGCCCGCGCCGTCGGCGACGTGCTCGCGGCCCGGGCCCGCGGCGAGGCGACGGACGAGCCCGCGCCGTGGACCCCGTACGCGACGACGGCGCTGCGCCAGGCCGTCCCGCAGGTCGTCTTCACCGACCCCGAGGTCACGTCGGTCGGGATGACGGCGCAGCAGGCCCGCGACGCCGGGATCGACGTCCGCGCGGTCGAGCTGGACCTCTCCGTCGCCGGCTCGGCGCTGCAGGCCGACGGGTACACCGGCTGGGCGAGCCTCGTCGTCGACGAGGACCGGCACGTCCTCGTCGGCGCGACCTTCGTCGGCCAGGACGTCGCCGAGCTCCTGCACTCGGCGACGGTCGCCGTGGTCGGCGAGGTCCCGCTGGAGCGGCTCTGGCACGCCGTGCCCAGCTACCCGACGATCAGCGAGGTCTGGCTCCGCCTGCTGGAGTCCTACGGGCTCTGACCCGGTCCGCCGCTGACGGCCCGCCCCGGCCGGGGCGGGNGGAGCGGCTCTGGCACGCCGTGCCCAGCTACCCGACGATCAGCGAGGTCTGGCTCCGCCTGCTGGAGTCCTACGGGCTCTGACCCGGTCCGCCGCTGACGGCCCGCCCCGGCCGGGGCGGGCCGTCAGCGCGCGAGCAGCCGCCCGGCGCGCAGGTACCGCGCGACGGCCACCCGCTGGACGAGGCGGGCCAGCGGGCTCACGAGCCGCGCGGGCGCCCAGGCGAGCCGGGAGCGCGAGGTGACCGTGAGGACGACGGCGTCGTCGGCGCGGTGCTCCACGAGGAACGTCTCCTCCCCCTCCTCGGGGTGCGGCCGCAGCGCGACGTAGGTGAAGCCGGCGCGGCGGGGCTCGTCGACGACCTCGCCCACGCGGCACAGCGCCACGAGCAGGCCCCCCGGCCCGACCGTCTGGCGGACGAGGACGTCCGGCGCCGCCCGCGGCGTCGCGGTCGGGACGTGGACGCCGGCCAGCCGCTGCACGTCCCACCCCAGCAGCCCGGCGCGGGCGCGCGCGAAGGCCCGGCCGCCGTGCCCGACGACCCGGCTGACGTGCGTGCGCTGCCACCCCGGCCCCCAGCCCGGGTGGACGTCGTCCCCGAGCCCGTCCCCGAGCCCGTCCCCGAGCCCGTCACCGGACCCGTCCTCGAGCCCCTCGTCGCCGCGGTCGGCGGCCGTGCCCTCGCTCACGCGGTCGGCACCTCGGTGGCGCCCGCGCCGGCCAGGTCGAGCACCTGCGTCCGCCCCGGCCCGAGGGCGTCCACCTGCCGCAGGTACACCGCCCGACCGGGGGCGGAGACGATCGCGTCGTGGACCGGCACGACGAGCCGCGGCGCCACCGCCCGGACGAAGGCCACGGTCTCGCGCAGCGACGTCCACGGCGCCGTCAGCGGCAGGGCGAGGACGTCGACGTCCTCGGGCGTCTCGGCGTAGGCGTCGCCGGGGTGGAAGAGGACGGGCTCGCCGTCGCCGCCGAGGACCACCCCGACGTTCCCGACGCGCGGCACGTCCTCGTGGATGAGCGCGTGCTCGCCGCCGACGGCCCGCAGCGTCAGGCCGGCGACCTCCGTCGTCGTCCCCGGCGCGAGGGCGTCCGCGCCCCAGCGGTCGTCCTGCGCCGTCTGCGGCTCGAAGAGCAGCCGGGCGCCGGGGTTCGCGTCCCGCAGGGCCTCGAAGCGGCCCTCCGCCGGGTCGAGGTGGTCGGGGTGGGCGTGCGTGACGACGACGGCGTCGAGGTCGCGCAGCCCCTCCCAGCCGGGCGTGAAGGCGCCCGGGTCGAGCAGGACGCGGGCGCCCCCCGCCTCGACGAGCAGGGTCGAGTGGCCGAGGTGGGTCAGGCGCATGCCGCCAGCGTGGCACCGGAGCCGGCGTCCGGCTCCGCCGGGGCCCGACGGGGCGGGGGCGCCGCGCCCGCACGGGGCGCCCCCGGTCCCGGTGCGACCATGGGGGCCGGACGAGCCGGCCGTCCCCCGCGGCCGACGACACGAGGAGACCCGTGGCCCAGCAGCCCAGCCCCCGACGCGAGCGCGCCGCGCGCGCGGCCGAGCTCCGCGAGCAGCAGCAGCGCCGCGACCGCCGGCAGCGCCGCCTCGTGGTCGGCGTCACGGCCGGCGTCGTCGTGGCCCTGGCCGTCGCCGTGACCGTCGTCATCACGCTCACGCGGGACGACCGCGCCGCGGAGCAGGCCGCGCTCGCGGCGCCGGTGGACGGCGTCCGGACCTTCGAGGACCTCGCGCGCGACCACGTGGCCGGAGAGGTCGACTACGCGCAGACGCCGCCGGTGGGCGGCGAGCACGACGCCGTGTGGCAGGACTGCGGCGTCTACGACCGGCCGCTGGTCGACGAGCACGCCGTCCACGCGCTGGAGCACGGCGCGGTCTGGATCACCTACGACCCGTCGCTGCCGGCGGAGCAGGTGGACGAGCTCGTCGCCGCGGCCGAGCCGTACGACTACACGCTCGTCAGCCCCTACGAGGGCCTGCCGAGCCCGGTCGTCCTGTCCGCGTGGGGCGTCCAGCTCGCCGTCGACGACGCCGCGGACGAGCGGGTCGCCCCCTTCCTCAGCCAGTACGTCCAGGGGGAGCAGACGCCCGAGCCCGGGGCGCCGTGCACCGGCGGCACGAGCGCGACGGCGTCCTGAGCGTGCTCGCCGACCGGACGACGCGCGTCGTCCTCGTCGCCGGCGGCGCGCTGTCGGCCGGGCTGCTGCTGGTCCTGGGGGTGCTGCTCGGGCTCCACTGGGGCCCGGCGCGCGACGTCCCGGCGGCCGGCTCGGTGGACGCCGGGTTCGCCCTCGACATGCAGGCGCACCACCGCCAGGCCGTGGAGATGTCGTCGCTCGTCCTCGACCGCACCGACGACGAGGCCGTGCGCACCCTCGCCCGGGACATCCAGCTGACGCAGCAGCAGCAGGCCGGCCAGATGTACGGCTGGCTGGAGCAGTGGGGACTCGGCCAGGGACGGACCGAGCCGGTGATGGGCTGGATGGTCGGGGCGGACGTCGCGGGGGGCGTGGCCGGGCACCACACGGCCGAGGTGCCCGCCGACGGCCTGGGCTCCGTGGCCGCCATGCCGGGGATGGCGAGCGACGCGCAGATGGCGGCGCTCGCGGCGGCCGACGGGGAGGGGGCGGAGCGGCTCTACCTCCAGCTGATGGCGACCCACCACGTCGCGGGGGTCGAGATGGCGCAGGTCGCCGCCGCCGAGGCGTCGGACCCGCAGGTGCGCCACCTCGCGGGGGCGATGGCCCGGGGGCAGCGGTCCGAGCTCACGGTGCTCCGCGACCTGCTCGCCGAGCGCGGAGGTCCGGTCGAGGGCGTCTGACCCCGGCGGGGCTCCGGGCCGGGGTGCCGGCTTTCCCCCTCTCCCGACGTCGGCGACGACGTCCGGCTGTGGCGGGAGGAGCCGACGTCGGCGACGACGTCGGGCTGTCGCGGCTCCGAGGCGCACATCAGCGCTGGTCGCCGGCCCCGGTAACGTCCGCGGCATGGGTCGCGTCGTCGTCGAGGTCATGCCGAAGCCCGAGATCCTGGACCCGCAGGGCAAGGCCGTCGCCGGCGCCCTGCCGCGTCTGGGCTTCGGGGGGTTCACGGGCGTCCGCCAGGGCAAGCGCTTCGAGCTGGAGGTCGACGGCGAGGTGACGCCCGAGGTGCTCGAGGAGGCCGCGCGCGCGGCCGAGGTGCTGCTGTCCAACCCCGTCATCGAGGACGTCGTCCGCGTCGCGCCGGTCGAGGCCGACGCCGCGACGACCACGCTCGCCGGCGGGAGCGCCTGATGGCCCGCGTGGGCGTCGTCACCTTCCCCGGCTCGCTCGACGACGGCGACGCCGCCCGCGCCGTCCGCCTCGCCGGGGGCGAGCCGGTGCGCCTCTGGCACGGCGACGCGGACCTGCGCGGGGTCGACGCGGTCGTCCTGCCCGGGGGCTTCTCCTACGGCGACTACCTGCGGTGCGGCGCCATCGCCCGGTTCGCCCCGGTGATGGAGCCCCTCGTCGACGCCGCCCGCGGCGGCCTGCCCGTCCTCGGCATCTGCAACGGCTTCCAGGTGCTCTGCGAGGCGCACCTGCTGCCGGGCGCCCTCGTGCGCAACGACCACCGGACGTTCCGGTGCACCGACCAGCGGCTGCGCGTCGAGAACGCGGGCACCGCGTGGACGCACGAGTACGAGACCGGCGAGGAGGTCGTCGTCCCGCTGAAGAACGGCGAGGGCGGCTACCTCGCCGACGAGCGGACGCTCGACGAGCTCGAGGCGGAGGGACGGGTCGTGCTGCGCTACGTCGTCCCGGACGGCGGGCGCAACCCCAACGGGAGCGCCCGCGACATCGCCGGGGTGACGAACGCGGCGGGGACCGTCGTCGGGCTCATGCCGCACCCCGAGCACGCCGTCGAGGCGGGGTTCGGACCGGACCCGCGGACGGGGACCGCCGGCACCGACGGCCTGCGCCTCTTCTCCTCCGCGCTGCGCCGCCTCGTGGCCTGACCCCTCCGGGGCACCGGTCGCCGCGGGGCGGACCGCGCGGGCGGGCCGCTGCGTAGCCTGCGGAGGTGCCGCCCCGCCGACGAGGTCCCCGCGCCCGCCGGCTCGTCGCGGCCGCGGTGGGTCTCGGGCTCCTCGCCGGCTGCGCCCCGACGCGGGCGGCGCCCGTCCCGGTCGCGACCGGGGGGCTCCTCAACGACGAGAGCTGGCATGACCACGCAGCCGTCCCCGGCGGCCGGACGCCCCCCGGCCTCGTCCCCGGGGCCGACGGCCCCTTCGCGGACATGGGCGCCGACGCCCTGCTGGACCTCCGGCGCCTCACCCAGGACGACGGCGCGACGCTCGCCGGGCCGGTCGGCATCTGGCGGTACTCCTGGCCGCGGGACGCCGCCTTCGCCGCCGCGGCCCTCGCCGTCACCGGCCACGACGACGAGGCGGCGCGGGTGCTCGGGTTCATGCAGGACGCCCAGTCGCCCGACGGGTCCTTCGAGGCCCGCTACACCCTCGACGGCGCCGGGCCGCCGGACGACCGGCCCCGGCAGGACGACGGCGCCGGGTGGCTGCTGTGGTCGGCGGACGTCGCGACGCGGTGCCCCGCCGGCACGCCGGTGCAGGCCCTGCGCCCGCTCGTCGTGCGCGGCACCGACCACCTGCTCGCGCTGACCGACGGCGGGCGCCGGCTGCCGCCGCCGTCGCCGGACTACTGGGAGGTCGAGGAGTCCCGGACGACGCTGGGCTCGGCGGCGCCCGTGCTCGCCGGCCTGCAGGCGGGGCAGCGGCTGCTGGGGCGCCTCGGCGAGGTCGAGCGCGCGCAGGCGGCCGGCGCGGCCGCCGACCGGCTGGAGCTGGAGGTCGCGGCGGCCTTCGCGCCCCGGGGCTACCAGCGCTACGCCACCGGCGGGGGCCACGACGCGGCCACCGCGATGCTGCTGCCGCCCTTCGTCGAGGGGGGTGACGTCGACGGCGTCCGCGCAGCGCTCGAGGACTACGCGACGACGGCGCTGCGCCCGGCGGGAGGCCTCGCCCCCGGCGCGGGGTGGAAGCAGGACGGCACGTCGTGGACGCCCGAGGTGGCCCTCGTGGCGCTCGCCTCGGCGCACGTGGGGGACGAGGCGGGCGCGCGGCGCTGGCTCGCGTGGCTGGACGCGCACCGCACGGGGTGGGGAAGCCTGCCGGAGAAGGTCCGTGCCGACGGCAGCCCCGCCGGACCGGCACCGCTGGGCTGGACCGCCGCCGGCGTCGTCCTCACCCTCGCGGAGCTGGACGACGCACCGCGCTGCTGACACGGGGCCCCGCGGGCGGTGCGGACGTCAGACCGGCCGCGGACGGAAGCCCCAGTGCCAGGGCTCCCCGGGCACGGTCTCGGCGAAGCCGTAGCGGCCCGCGTTGTCCCGCATCCAGGACTGCGCGCGGCCGTCGAGCTGCAGGTCCACGGCCATGCCCCAGCCGTGGCTGCTCGTGCCCGGGGCGGCGGCCAGGCCGCCCTGGCTGCGCAGGCCCTTGCGGGCGGCCATGTCGACCTGGTCGGTGTACGAGCGGTAGCTGTCGTTGACGCCGAGGCGCACGCCGTCGGCCCGCGCGGCGGCGCTCATCCGGTCGAACGCCGCAGCAGCCGGCGCCCACAGGCGCTCGCCGGAGCCGGCGCCACCGATCTCCACGAGCTGCTTCTCGGGCACCTTCCCGTTGCCGTAGGCCTTGAGGTCGAGCGGCACGCCCTTCGCGTCGACCGTCCCCGCACCGGGGACGGGGGCGGCGACGGGAGCGCTCGCGGGCGTCGGGGCGGCGACGCCGCGGACCGCGGCGGCTCCGGTCGTGGCGGCCGCCGCGGTGGCGGGGGCGGACCGGTCACCGGCGAGCGAGGCGAGCAGCTGGGCCAGGCCGTCGGCGGACAGCGACGTCGTGGTCGTGGTCGTGTACGCGGGCTCCGCGGTGGTACCCGTCGCGGGGGTTCCCGTCACGGGGGGGCTCGTCGCGGGGAGGCCCGCCGGTGCCGCGGTGCCGCCGAGCAGCGCCGCGAGCGGGTCGGGGGCGCCGGTCGTCGAGGCGGTCGTGGTCGCCGCGCCCCCCAGCTGCTGCGCCAGGACGTCGGAGAAGGCGGACGACGTCCCGGCGCCCGAGGCCCCGGCCGGCGAGCCGCTCGTGGACGCCGACGACACGGACGACGCCGTGACGAGACCGCCCGGGGACAGCGCCGCCACCTGGGACTGCAGGCTCGCCATGCGCGCGGTGATGCCGCTGATGCCCTCCACCCCCCGGTCCTCGGCAGGTCCGGCCTCCGACCTGAGCGCTGCGGGACCTGTCGTGGACGAGGTGGCAGCACCTCCCTCCGTTCTTGCGCGCCGAGAGGCGGCCACCTGCGCCGGTCGCTCGGCGGTCGCCCGCGTCCCCGCGCTCGGTAACCTGCCCGCATGGCGCAGCCGACCTCGACCGACGCCCCCGGGAGCCCCTCCTCGAGCCGGTCGAGCGGCGGCTCCGGGACGCCGGTCACCGGCCTCGACACCGTCGCCCGGGCGGGCGCGACGCCCGACGTCGCCCAGCCGTGGCGCGAGCTCGGCCTCCGCGAGGAGGAGTACGGGCGCATCCGCGAGATCCTCGGCCGCCGCCCCACCTCCGCCGAGCTGGCCATGTACTCCGTCATGTGGAGCGAGCACTGCTCCTACAAGTCCTCCAAGGTGCACCTGCGCCAGTTCGGCGAGAAGACCACCGAGGCCATGCGCGAGCACCTCATGGTCGGCATCGGCGAGAACGCCGGCGTCGTCGACGTCGGCGACGGCTGGGCCGTCACCTTCAAGGTGGAGAGCCACAACCACCCGAGCTTCGTCGAGCCGCACCAGGGCGCGGCCACGGGCGTCGGCGGCATCGTCCGCGACATCCTCGCGATGGGGGCCCGCCCGGTCGCGGTGATGGACCAGCTGCGCTTCGGCGCGGTCGACCACCCCGACACCGCGCGCGTCGTCCACGGCGTCGTCGCCGGGGTCGGCGGCTACGGCAACTGCCTGGGGCTGCCCAACGTCGGCGGCGAGGTCGTCTTCGACACCGTCTACCAGGGCAACCCGCTCGTCAACGCGCTCGCCGTCGGCGTCATGCGGCACGAGGACCTCCACCTCGCCAACGCCACCGGCGCCGGCAACAAGGTCGTCCTCTTCGGCGCCCGCACCGGTGGCGACGGCATCGGCGGCGTGTCCGTGCTGGCCTCGGAGACCTTCGACGCCACGGGCCCGGCCAAGCGCCCGAGCGTCCAGGTGGGCGACCCCTTCGCCGAGAAGGTGCTCATCGAGTGCTGCCTCGAGCTGTTCGGCGCCGGCCTCGTCGAGGGCATCCAGGACCTCGGCGGGGCCGGCCTGTCCTGCGCGACCTCCGAGCTCGCGAGCGCCGGCGACGGCGGCATGCACGTCGAGCTCGACACCGTGCTCCTGCGCGACCCCTCGCTCAGCTGCGAGGAGATCCTCATGAGCGAGAGCCAGGAGCGGATGATGGCCGTCGTCCGCCCCGAGCACCTCGACCGGTTCCTGGAGGTCGTGCGGCGCTGGGACGTCGAGACGAGCGTCGTCGGCGAGGTCACGGGGACGGGCCGGCTCGTCATCACGTGGCGGGGCGAGGTCGTCGTCGACGTGCCGCCGCGCACCGTCGCCCACGACGGCCCCGTCTACGAGCGTCCCTACGCCCGCCCGTCGTGGCAGGACGCGCTGCAGGCCGACACCGCGGCCGCCCTGCCGCGCCCGACGTCGGGGGAGGAGCTGCGGGCGACGCTCCTGCGCCTCGTCGCCTCGCCGAACCTCGCCGACAAGGGCTGGGTCACCGACCAGTACGACCGCTACGTGCTCGGCAACACCGCGCTCGCGACGCCCGACGACGCCGGCGTGGTCCGCGTCGACGAGGCCACCGGGCTCGGCGTCGCGGTCTCCACGGACGCCAACGGCCGCTACGGCTACCTCGACCCCTACGCGGGCGCGCAGCTGGCGCTCGCGGAGGCCTACCGCAACGTCGCGACCGTCGGGGCGCGCCCGCTCGCCGTCACCGACTGCCTCAACTTCGGCAGCCCCGAGGACCCCGACGTCATGTGGCAGCTCCAGCAGGCGGTCACGGGCCTCGCGGACGCGTGCCAGGTCCTCGGCGTGCCCGTCACCGGGGGCAACGTCTCGCTCTACAACTCGACGGCGGACGTGCCCATCCACCCGACGCCCGTCGTCGGCGTGCTCGGTGTGCTCGACGACGTCGCCCGCCGCACGCCGTCCGGGTGGCGTGCGCCGGGGCAGGCGCTGTACCTGCTCGGCGCCACGCGGCTCGAGCTCGACGGCTCCGCGTGGGCGGAGGTCGAGCACGGCCACCTCGGGGGCCGGCCCCCGGCGGTGGACCTCGAGGCGGAGCGCCTGCTCGCCGACGTCCTCGTCAACGCGAGCCGGGACGGCCTCGTCGACGCGGCCCACGACCTGTCCGAGGGCGGGCTCGCGCAGGCGCTCGTGGAGGGGTGCCTGCGCTACGGCGTCGGCGCGCGGGTGTGGCTCGACGAGCTGCGCGAGCGCGACGGCGTCGACGCCGCGACGGCGCTGTTCAGCGAGTCGACGGCGCGCGTGCTCGTCTCCGTGCCGCGCTCGGAGGAGGTGCGCTTCACCGACGTCTGCGCCGCGCGCCGGCAGCCGGCGCTGCGGGTGGGGGTCGTCGACGAGGCGGGTGGCGCCCTGGACGTGCAGGGCCTGCTCTCCGTGCCGGTCGAGGAGCTGCGCGCCGTCTCGACCGCCACCCTGCGCGAGGCCTTCGGGGGCTGAGCGTGCCCGCCCGCCGTCGCATCCCCGCCGCGCGGGCCGCCGGCGCCGTGCGCGCCTGGGCCGCCGACCCCGCGGCCGCGGACCGCGGCGCGACGGCGCTCGCGGTCCGGGGGTCGCTGGAGGAGCTCGCCGAGCGCGTGCCCGGGAACAGCGTCGAGGTGCGGGTCCCGCCGTTCGGGGTGGCGCAGTGCGTCGAGGGCCCGCGGCACACCCGGGGGACGCCGCCCAACGTCGTCGAGACGGACGCGGCCACGTGGCTCGGCCTGGTCACGGGGGCGCTCGGCTGGGACGAGGCCGTCCGCAGCGGTCTCGTCTCCGCGAGCGGGCTGCGTGCCGTGCTGGGCGAGCACCTGCCGCTGTGGCGGCTCACCGACCGCTCCTGACCGCTCCTGACCGGGCTCCCGGGCCGGCGGGGCCCGCGGGTAGCGTCGAGCGCGTGAGCGAGGAGGAGACGCCGGCCGGACGTCCGGCGCCGACCGCCGAGGAGCTCGCCGGCGCCGAGCGCGTCCGGTACCGCCGACGTCCGCGCTACCGCGTGCTCGTGGGGCTGGGCCTCCTCGTGGGCGCGGTCGTCGCCGCGGTCCTCACGACCACGGCGGTCGACACGCAGACCTACTCCCGTGCGGCGGTCTTCGGCTACCTGCTCGCCCTGCTCGGCCTCGTCGGCGGCCTGCTGGGCGGGCTCGTCGGCGTCGTGCTGGAGCGCCGGGGCCGACGGCGCTGAGGGCCCGCCGCAGGGACAGGAGGTCCGCCGTCCGAGGAGTCGGAGGCGTGCGGTGCGTGCGGTGCGCGGAGACGTCGGCCGCGGCGCCGCGTGGCACCGCGGCAGACCGGTGAGGTCGAGGCGGGGAACGCCACCGCGTCCGTGCGGGACGGGTGCGAGGCGTCCGGGCGGCGTCGCCCCCTGTGCCACCATGACGCCGTGCCCGGTGGCGACGGACGGCTGACCCACGACCTGATGCCCGGCGAGAGGGGGCCGCAGGACGCCTGCGGGGTCTTCGGCGTCTGGGCCCCCGACGAGGACGTCGCCCGTCTGACGTACTTCGGCCTCTACGCGCTGCAGCACCGCGGCCAGGAGTCGGCGGGGATCGCGGTGAGCACGGGCACCCAGCTGCTCGTCTACAAGGACATGGGCCTCGTGTCCCAGGTGTTCGACGAGCCGGCGCTGCGGGCGCTGCAGGGACGCCTGGCCATCGGCCACACCCGCTACTCGACGACGGGGGCGAGCCGCTGGGAGAACGCCCAGCCGACGCTCGGGGCCACCGCCACGGGGACGGTCGCCCTCGGCCACAACGGCAACCTGACGAACAGCCACGCGCTGCGCGAGATGGTCGCCGAGATGGGGGGTGCCCGCGGCGAGACCGCCGGCAGCGGCGAGCTCGCCCGCGGCAACACGACGGACACCGCGCTGGTCACGGCGCTGCTGGCCGGCCACCCGGACCGGACCCTCGAGGCGACCGCGGCCGAGGTGCTCCCTCTCCTGGAGGGCGCCTTCAGCCTCGTCTTCATGGACGAGCGCACCCTCTACGCCGCGCGGGACCGGCACGGCATCCGGCCCCTCGTCCTCGGCCGCCTGGAGCGGGGCTGGGTCGTGGCGAGCGAGACGGCGGCACTCGACATCGTGGGCGCCAGTCTCGTCCGGGAGGTCGAGCCCGGGGAGCTCGTCGCCGTCGACGCCGACGGGCTGCGCAGCACCCGCTTCGCCGAGGCGGCGCCCAAGGGGTGCGTCTTCGAGTACGTCTACCTGGCGCGGCCCGACACGACGATCTCCGGCCGCGTCGTCCACGCGGCCCGGGTCGAGATGGGGCGTCGGCTGGCGGCCGAGCACCCGGTCGAGGCCGACCTCGTCATCCCGACCCCGGAGTCGGGGACGCCCGCCGCCATCGGGTACGCCGAGGCCTCGGGCATCCCCTACGGCCAGGGCCTCGTCAAGAACGGCTACGTGGGGCGGACCTTCATCCAGCCCGACCAGACCATCCGGCAGCTCGGGATCCGGCTGAAGCTCAACCCCCTGCGCGACGTCATCCGCGGCCGGCGGCTGGTCGTCGTCGACGACTCGATCGTGCGCGGCAACACCCAGCGGGCGCTGGTGCGGATGCTGCGCGAGGCGGGTGCGGCGGAGGTGCACGTGCGGATCTCCTCGCCGCCGGTGACGTGGCCCTGCTTCTACGGCATCGACTTCGCCAGCCGCGCCGAGCTGGTCGCCGCCGGCCTCGGCGTCGAGGAGATCCGCAGCAGCATCGGGGCGGACAGCCTCGGGTACATCTCGCACGACGCGATGGTGGAGGCGACGCAGCAGCCCGCCGACCGGCTCTGCTCGGCCTGCTTCACCGGCGAGTACCCCGTCGCCCTGCCCGACGCCCACCGCCTCGGCAAGCACCAGCTGGAGCTCGGCCTCACCGGGCTCCAGGAGGACGCGGTGACGGGCTCGGGGGGGGGGGGGGGAAGGGGAGNAGTACCCCGTCGCCCTGCCCGACGCCCACCGCCTCGGCAAGCACCAGCTGGAGCTCGGCCTCACCGGGCTCCAGGAGGACGCGGTGACGGGCTCGGCGACGGCGGCCCCGAGCGGCGCCGTGAAGGACGCCGCGGGCGCCGTCGCCGGGTCGGCGCGGTGAGCGGGGCCGCTCCCGCCGCCGGGACGACGTACGCGGCGGCCGGCGTCGACGTCGAGGCGGGCGACCGCGCCGTCGCGCTCATGCGGGCGGCGGTCGCGCGCACGCACGGCCCCGAGGTGCGCGGGGGGATCGGCGGGTTCGCCGGCCTCTACGACGCGAGCGCCCTCACCGGCATGCGCCGCCCGCTGCTGGTGAGCAGCACCGACGGCGTCGGCACGAAGATCGCGGTGGCCCGGGCGATGGACGTCCACGACACCGTCGGCGTCGACCTCGTCGCGATGGTCGTGGACGACCTCGTCGTCTGCGGCGCCCGGCCGCTCTTCATGACCGACTACGTCGCCTGCGGCTCGGTGGTGCCCGAGCGGGTCGCCGACCTCGTCCGGGGCGTCGCCCGCGGGTGCGAGGAGACCGGCACGGCCCTCGTCGGCGGCGAGACCGCCGAGCACCCCGGGCTGATGGCGCCCGACGAGTACGACCTCGCCGGGGCGGCGACCGGGGTGGTCGAGGCCGACGACGTGCTGGGGCCGGACCGCGTGCGCGAGGGCGACGTCGTCGTCGCGATGGCCAGCTCGGGGCTGCACAGCAACGGCTTCTCGCTCGTGCGCAGGGTCGTCGCCGACGCCGGCTGGGGTCTCGAGCGCCACGTCGACGAGCTCGGCCGCACGCTCGGGGAGGAGCTCCTGGAGCCGACCCGGCTGTACGCGCGGCCGTGCCTGGACCTGGCCGCCGCCCTCGGCGGCGGCCTGCACGCGCTGAGCCACGTGACGGGCGGCGGTCTGGCGGCGAACCTGGGCCGGGTGCTGCCCGTCGGGCTCCAGGCGGTGGTGGACCGCTCCACCTGGGCGCCGCCGCCCGTCGTCGGCCTCGTCGCCCGTCTCGGTCGCGTGCCCACGGGCGACCTCGAGCGGACGCTCAACATGGGCGTGGGGATGGTCGCCGTCGTCGCGCCGGAGGACGCCGACCGCACGGTGGGCCACCTGGCGGGCTCGGGCACCCCCGCCTGGGTGCTGGGCCACGTGACCTCCGACGACGGCCGTCGCGGCGACGACGTGACCGCCGGGGCGAAGGGCGTCGACGGCGGGAGCGTCCGCACGACCGGCACGCAGAAGCGCTGACCCTCCCGTCGCCGGGGTGGTCAGCGCATCCGCTCGTCGGTGCCGGCGCCGCCCGGGTGGGCGTCGCCGCGAGGACCGTCGCTCAGCGGGAGGAGCCGGAGGCCCAGCCGTCGTAGCCGTCGTCCTCCTCGTCGGGGCGCTCGGGCTCCGGCGGTCGGTACGGCGAGCCCGGGTGCCCGAGCTCGCGCTCGAGGGACTTGTAGTCCGTCTCCGGGCTGTAGTACTTGAGCTGGCGAGCGACCTTGGTCTGCTTCGCCTTCTGACGGCCGCGCCCCATGGCGTCGACCCCCTCTGAACGTCGTGCCGGGGCAGGCCGTCGCGACGGCGGCCCCGGGGCCTGGTCATCTCTGCGTGGTCGCAACGCTACATGGCCGTCGAGGCTTCCGGCCACGCCGGTGGCGCGCTCGAGGCCGGGCCGCCGGTGTCACCCGGACGGCGCCCCCCTCACCCGGACGGCGCCCCCTCACCCGGACGGGGACGCCTCACCCGGACGGCTCACCGCGGGGGGTCCTCCCCGTGGTGACACCCCGAGGCGAGGTCACCCACGGTGACAGGCGTCGACCCGTGAGCGACGAGAAGGGCCGATGCGGCTACTCGCGGTGACGCCGATGACCGAGGATGACGAACACCCAGGAGGTAGTCATTACGGACTATGGAGACTCCCAGGGAGAGCCTCCACACTCGACGCGATCGATCCGCTGACGCCGACGAGACACGCCGGCGACGGGTCGCCGAACAGGAGGACCCCATGACCGTGCGTACCGACGAGGTCGAGTCGCTGCTCACCCCCGCCGAGGTCGCGGCCCTCTTCCGCGTGGACCCCAAGACGGTCACGCGCTGGGCCAAGGCCGGCAAGCTCTCCTCGATCCGCACGCTGGGCGGTCACCGCCGCTACCGCGAGGCCGAGGTCCGGTCGCTGCTCGAGGGCGTGCCGCAGCAGCGCACCACCGAGAGCTGACGGCCGGCGCCGGGTGGCCCCGGTCCTCGAACCCCGCAGGACGGGTCCCGACGGACCCGTCCTGCGCCGCGTCGGGACCACGACCGCCGTGCTGCCGCCGGTGGTTAGCATCGGCGTCCGCGCGTCCGGCACCGCCGTCGACGCCGGACGAGCCGTCGAGGAGGGGTCCGTGGCGCCCGAGCAGGAGCAGCCGTCCGCACCGCAGGCCGGCGCCGGCGGGTCGTCGGGCGGGGGCCTCGTCGGCCGCGTCCGTCCGATCGTGCTGGACGGCGACCCGGTGCTGCACCGGCCGTGCGCGCCCGTCACCCGGTTCGACGACGAGCTCGCCCAGCTCGAGGCGGACATGGTCGTGAGCATGCACGCCGCCGACGGCGTGGGCCTGGCCGCCAACCAGATCGGCGTCGACGCCCGCATCTTCGTCATGGACTGCCCCGGGGCGAGCGGCGAGCGGGTCGTCGCGACCGTGGTCAACCCGGTGCTCCGGCTCCCGGGCGTCTTCGCCCGCCGGCGGACGGACGACGAGGGGTGCCTGTCCATCCCCGGCGAGTCCGCGCCGGTCGAGCGCCTGACCACCGCCGTCGTCACGGGCGTGGACGTCCGCGGCGAGCCCGTGCGCGTCTCGGCCGACGGTCTCGCCGCCGTCTGCCTGCAGCACGAGACCGACCACCTCGAGGGCCGCCTCTACGTCGACACCCTCGACGCCGACCTGCGCGCCGAGGTGCTGGTCGCCGCGGGGCTCGACCCGCGCTGACGCGGCCGACGGTCCCGCCCTCGCGCAGGGCCGGTCCGACGGGGCCGGTCCGACGGGGTGGTCCGACGGGGGTGGTCGGGCCGGACGCCCCCGTGCGCGAGGATGGCGGACCGTCAGGCACGCGAGGAGACGGCGAGAGGCAGCACGGCATGGCGCTGAGCGACGGCGAGCTCGACTTCGGGGTCCAGACGCTGGGGAAGCGGACGGTCCCCTCGCCGCTGGCCCCCCTCCTGGAGGCCCGCCGCACGAGCCACCACGCCGTCGAGGAGGGGGACCGGATCCTCTTCGACGACACCCTGTCCTCCTTCGAGCGGCGCGAGGACGGGCACCTGCCCAGCCTGGAGGCCGCCGGGCCGCGGCGAAAGCTCTTCTTCGACCCCTCCAAGACCCGCGTCGGCATCGTCACGTGCGGGGGGCTGTGCCCCGGCATCAACAACGTCATCCGCGCCCTCGTGTCCGAGCTGACGACGCACTACGGCGTGCGCCGCATCCACGGCTTCCGCAACGGCTACCAGGGCTTCATCCCGGAGTACGCGCACGACGTCGTCGACCTCACGGTGGAGTCCGTCGACGGCATCGCGGCCCTGGGCGGGACGATCCTCGGCAGCTCGCGGGGGCAGCAGGACATCGGGCAGGTCGTCGACTGCCTGGAGCGGATGGGCATCAGCGTCCTGTTCGTCATCGGCGGCGACGGCTCGATGCGGGGCGCCCAGCGGATCGCCGCGGAGATCGCGCGTCGTGAGCGGCCCATCGGCGTCGTGGGCGTGCCGAAGACCATCGACAACGACATCCCGTTCCTGGACCAGAGCTTCGGCTTCCAGACCGCCTTCTCGGAGGCCACGCGCTCGATCCGCAGCGCCAAGGTGGAGGCCCGTTCCGCCCCCGGCGGCGTCAGCGTGGTCAAGCTCATGGGCCGGCACTCGGGCTTCATCGCCTGCTACGCCGCGCTGGCCCAGAACGACGCGGACTTCGTGCTCATCCCCGAGGTGCCCTTCGTCCTCGACGGCCCCGGAGGGTTCCTCGAGTGCCTGCGCCAGCGCGTCGAGCGCCAGGGGCACGCGCTCGTCGTCGCCGCCGAGGGCGCCGGGCAGGAGCTGTTCACCGAGGCGGACGCCGAGGGCGGGCTCGTGGACGCCTCCGGCAACAAGAGGCTGCAGGACGTGGGCCGCCTGCTGCGGCAGCGCATCACGGAGGACTTCGCGGCGCACGGGCGCGAGCTCAACCTCCGCTACATCGACCCCAGCTACGTGATCCGCAGCGTCCCCGCCAACCCCTACGACAGCGTCTACTGCACGCGGCTCGCGCACGCCGCCGTGCACGCCGCGATGGCCGGGCGCACGAACATGGTCGTGGGCCGCTGGCGCAGGCGCTTCGTGCACATCCCCATCGAGCTCGCGGTGAGCAACCGCAACCGCGTCGACCCGAACGGCGACCTGTGGTGGTCCGTCCTCGAGGCCACCGGCCAGCCGGTGAGCTTCGGCGAGGGCTCCGAGGCCATCGAGGTCCCCGCCTTCGGCGGGCAGTAGGTCCACCCGGCGGGCACGCCCGGCCGGGTCCACGCGTCGAGACAGCGGGGGTCGGCACCGGCCGGCCCGCGACGACAGCACCACCGAGGAGGAACCGTGGCCCTGAACATCGGACGGCTCGTCGGCAAGGCCCGCCGCTACGCCAGCCAGAACCCGGACAAGGTCGGCTCCGGGCTGGACCGGGTCGGCGACGCGGTCAACCGCCGGACCGGCGGGAAGCACGCGTCCGCCGTCACGAAGGCCAAGGACGCGGCCTCGAAGGCCCTCGGCACGCACGGCCGCCAGGGGCGCGACGGCCGTGGCGACGTCGAGGGCGGCGGCGCGCCCCGGCGCTGACGCGGGACCTCCCGCGGCGGCGTCGGACGGGGCGGGGCACCCGCGGCCCGGTGCGGCGCACGCCGGTCGTCATCGCATCGTTGCCCGCCGGCCGGGGGAGCGCCGCGTCCCGTGCCCCACGATGGGGGACGTGGAGCACCTCGACGTCGGGCACGTCCTCGTGCTCGGCGGGACGACCGAGGCCAGGGCGCTCGCCCAGGAGCTCGTCGACCTGCCGGGCGTGCGGCTGACGACCTCGCTCCCGGTCTCCCGGGACGTCCCGGTCGACCCTCCCGGCGAGGTCCACCGCGGCGGTTTCGGCGGTCCCACGGGGCTGGCCGCGTGGCTGGCGGCCCACGACGTCCGGGTCGTCGTGGACGCGACCTCGCCCTTCGCCGGGCGCATCACCGCGGCGGCGGTGCAGGCCTGCGCCGCCGCGGACGTCCCTCTCGTCGTGCTCGAGCGGCCGGCGTGGGTCCCGCAGCCGGGCGACGACTGGCGGCCGGTGGCGGACCTGGCCGCCGCGGCAGCGGTCCTGGCGACCGGTCCCTGGGACAGGGCCCTCGTCGCGGCAGGGGCGAGAGACCTCGGGCCCCTCGCCCGGCTGGAACGTCCGCGGATGGTGCTGCGGGTGCCGCGCCTGCCCGAGCCGCCGCTGCCGCCGGGGTGCGAGGTCGTCCTGCGTCGCCGCGCCGCGGACGTCGACGGCGAGCGGTCGGTCCTGCGGGAGCGGCGCGTCGACGTCGTCGTCACCACGGACAGCGGCGGGCCCGGCGGTGCCGCCGTGCTCGTGGCGGCCCGGGAGCTGGGGCTGCCCGTCGTCGTCGTCCAGCGCCCCGCGCCGCCGTCCCGACCCGGCGGCGGGCCGACGCCGCGGGCGGCCTCGGCGGCGGAGGCGTCGGCGTGGGTCCAGGAGGCCCTCAGCGCCGCAGCTGCGTCGCCAGGTCCACCAGGGAGCTCGCCACGAGGTCCGCGGGCGTGAGGTGCGTCGGGAAGGCGCGGGTGCGGGCGCGGTCGAGCCAGGCCGTCCGCAGGCCGGCGCGGGCGGCGCCGTCGACGTCCCAGGGGTGCACCGCGACGAGCAGCGCACGCCCCGGGGCGACGTCGCAGGAGCCCAGCGCGTGCCGGTAGGCCGAGGCGGCCGGCTTCCACGCGCCGGCGGGGCCGTCCTCGACGGAGAGCAGGCGCTCGACGACGTCACGGACGCCGGCCCGACGGAGCAGGTCGTCGGCGACCTGGGGACCACCGTTGCTCAGCGTCGCCAGGCGGAGGCCCGAGGCCGCCAGCGCACGCAGCCCGGGGGCCACGTCCGGGTGCGGGGGCGACGACCGCAGGGCCGACATGCCGGCCTCGACGACGGCGTCGGCGTCGTCGACCTCCAGCCCGGCCAGGAGCGAGCGCAGGCCGCCCTCGGCGACCCGGGCGAAGGGGGCGGCTGCTCCCGCGACCGTCAGCGCGAACCCGTCCCTCAGCACGCCGGAGAACCAGGTGGCCGCGAGCGACCGCGGTGCCCCGGCGTCCGCGAGCGCGTCGGCGAGGGGGGCGGTGTCGGAGAGCGTCTCGTTGACGTCGAGGAGCACGAGGTCGACGTCGGCGAGGGCGGGCACCGTCACAGGCTCCCCCACCGGCGCGAGCCCGGGACGCCCGGGGGCAGCCGGCGCCGGATCGCGCGGGAGGCGTCACGGGCGCCGCGGAGCGTGACCCTGAGCGCGCGGCGGCGCAGCGAGGTGGTGACGACGACGGGGCCGGGGGCCGGCCCGCCCCACCCCGTGCCGCCGCGCCCCGCCCCGCCCGGTCCGCGGCCGTGGGCGGCGTCGACCTCGGCGAGGGCGGCGAGGTAGGCGTCGGCGGAGCCGCCGAGGTCGGGGTGGTGCCGCCGGGCCGCGCGCCGTCGTGCGGCGCGCCAGGCCGCCTCGTCGGGGTCGGTGCCGGAGGCGTCCACCCCTCCAGTGTGCGGCCGGCCCGCGGGTGCGGGGGACGCCGGCCTCGGCGTCCGGGACGGGGAACTGAGCCGGGGGGCTATCTCGATCCGGTAAAGGTCTGGCACACTCCCGCCGACGCACCAGTCGAAGACCCCGCCAGGAGGCGGGGCAGCCGCGCGGACGCCGAACCCTGCCACCGGACGCGGCTCGCATCGCACCAGGAGAACGGCAGGGGCGGAGGACCCAGCTCGGCGGACCCGTGCGCGCAGCAGCGGACGGGTCCTCGGGGTGAAGCCACGCACGTGGCCGGGCAGCTGTGGAGCCCGAACCCGACAGGTCATCCCTCGCAGGCGGTACCCGGAGGCTCAGCCATGTCCAGCACCGTCCTGCGCACGCCCGTGCGCCTGCTCGTCGTCCTGCTCGCCTCGGTCGCGCTCCTCGCGGGGCTCTCGACCGGTCCGGCCGCCCCCGCCGCCGAGGCCGCCTCCAGCACCGGGTCGAAGGCCGTCGCCGCCGCCGCCACCCGGGCGGGCATGCCCTACGTCTGGGGCGCCACCGGCCCCCGGAGCTTCGACTGCTCGGGCCTGACCCAGTGGTCCTTCAAGCAGGCCGGCAAGAGCCTGCCCCGCACCGCCGCGCAGCAGCGCAGCGCCGTGCGGCGAGTCCTCACCAGGGACGCTCGCGTGGGCGACCTGATCTTCTTCCACAACTCGAGCGGGCACGTGTACCACGTCGGCATCTACGCGGGGAACCGGCAGCTCTGGGACGCGCCGAAGCCGGGCCGAGTCGTGAGCAAGCGCACGATCTGGACGAAGTCCGGTCTCAGCTGGGGCCGGGTCTGAGGTCTGAGGCGTCTGCTGCCGCCGGCGGCCTCCGCAGGAGCGCACCACCCGTCACGGGTGGCGCGCTCCTGCGCGCGGAGACGTCGGCAGCCGCGAGGCTGCGGCGCCGCGCCTGAAGAGCACGGACGGGCGGCCACCCCGAGGGGTGACCGCCCGTCCGTCGTGCCGGTGGCCAGAGGCGGGATCGAACCGCCGACCTTTCGATTTTCAGTCGAATGCTCTACCAGCTGAGCTATCTGGCCCTGCACCAGCCCCGCTGCCCCCGCGACGGGTGCTCGTGGGGCGTGGTGCTCCGGGACTGCTGGCGACCCCGACGGGACTCGAACCCGCGACCTCCGCCGTGACAGGGCGGCGCGCTAACCAACTGCGCTACGGGGCCTCGTGGTGCTCGGCGAGGCCGGTGGTGCCGATCTGGTGGAACGTGCCCCCAACGGGATTCGAACCCGTGCTGCCGCTGTGAAAGAGCGGTGTCCTGGGCCGCTAGACGATGAGGGCCGTGGCCCCCACGCCGGTGCGGACCCGGGGCGTCCTCGCGCTGACCTTCCGCGCCGGACGTCGGAGAGCATAGGGCGTCACCCCGCCCATCTCCAAAGCGGCACCTCGTTGTTGGGGGCGGCGTGCGCCCGGCGCCCCCGACGGGTGGCAGGCTCGCGCCCGTGGTGGAGATGGGCGAGGAGGAGTTCGAGGCGGCGGTGGCCGACGGCCTGGACCGGATCCCCCCGGAGCTCACGGCGGCCATGCGCAACGTCGTCGTCCTCGTCGCGGACGAGCCGGAGGAGCAGGCGCTCGCCGACGCCCGTGCGGTGGGGGACCTCGACCCCGACGACCCGGACGCCACGCTGCTCGGCCTCTACGAGGGCACCCCGCTGACCGAGCGCGACGGCTGGTGGGACGCCGGGTCGCTGCCCGACCGCATCACGATCTTCCGCGGTCCGGTGCTGCGCCTGTGCGACGACCCCGAGGAGGTCGCGGAGGAGGTGGCGGTCACCGTCGTGCACGAGGTCGCCCACCACTTCGGGATCGACGACGACCGCCTGCACGAGCTCGGCTGGGGCTGAGGCCGGCTCGACGCCTGCGCTCAGGCCGCGGCGGCGGTGCGGGGGGCGCGGCCCCGGCGCGCCGCGCGCAGGTCCGAGACCGGCTCCTCGTGGAGCAGCGCGAGGACGGCGGACTCGATCTCCCCGTGCGTCGCCGGCTCGCCCTCGTCCACGTCGTCGCCCAGCAGGCCCAGCGCGTTCTCGACGGTGACGCCGTCCTCGAAGAGGTCGACCACCCGCGGGTCCACGTAGCTGCTGCGCGCCACCGTCGGGGTGTTGCCGAGGTACATCGCCACCTCCTGCATCGCGCGGGAGACTGCCCGCTTCCGCGCGGTCGCGGACGTCGCCGCGTGGGTGGAGACGGCCAGCGCCACCGCCGCCAGCACGGTGGCGTGCCAGGTGCGGAAGTCCTTGGCCGAGACGTCCCCGCCGACGACCTCCTTGACGTAGGCGTTGATGTCGCCGCTCGAGACGTCGTGCCAGCCGCGGGCGTCGCGCCAGGCGAGCAGGTCGTCGGTGCGGGGTCCTCGGCGTCGGCGCAGGGTCTGGACGGCGTCGACGACGTCGGCGTCCGCCACGGCGATGTGCCGGTCCTTGCCGGACTTGGCCACGTAGTCGAAGACGATCTGCGCCCCGGCGACGCTGACGTGCTGCTTCTCGACCGTCGCGAGGCCGAAGCTCCCGTTCGCCTCCGCGTAGCTCTCCCCGCCGATCCGGAAGAAGCCGAGGTCCAGGAGCCGGAAGGCGGTGGCCAGCGCCCGTTCCCGCGGCATGGGGTCCCGCGCCGTCCGGCGCCCGAGGTCGCGCTGCACGCGCTCGCGCGCGCCGGGGAGCCGCTCGGCGACCTCGAGGACGCGGTCGTGCTTGGCCCGGTCCCGCTGCCGACGCCACTCCTCGTGGTAGCGGTACTGGCGGCGCCCGGCGTCGTCCGTGCCGACGACCTGGATGTGACCGGTGGGCCACGGGCAGATCCAGACGTCCGTCCACGCGGGCGGGATGACGAGCGCCTCGCACCGCGCCCGGTCCTCGCGGGACAGCGGCTCGCCGAGGGCGTCGAGGTAGCGGAAGCCCTTCCCGTGCCTGCGGCGGGTCCACCCGGGGTCGTTGGGGGAGGACGTGCGCAGTCGGGGCATGGTCCAGATCGTCGGCCGCCGCGCCGCGGGCCGCGACCCGGCCGGCGCCCCCCGGGGGCCCGGCGAGGTCCCGTCGAGGTCCCGGATCCTGGACCTGAAGTGAGTCGGTCGGAATGGTGCTTACCCTGAGGAGGTTGCCAGGGCGGACCGCTCCGCCCACGTCCTGCCGCGCCCGTCCGTGCCGCCCGCCCCGGCGGGTCGTCGGACGACGGGGCCCGACACCGAGGACCGCCATGAACCCCGCTGCACCGACGGACGCCCCGGCGCGCGCCGGGCGCCCCGCGCGCGCCCCCCGTCCGAACGGGCAGTGGGCGGTCGACGGGACGGCGCCGCTCAACCACAACGAGCAGATGAAGCAGGACGACCCGGCGCTGGACGTCCGCCGCCGGGTCGAGGAGGTGTACGCCAAGGAGGGGTTCGCGAGCATCGACCCGGACGACCTGCGCGGCCGCCTGCGCTGGTGGGGCCTCTACACGCAGCGCCGGCCGGGCATCGACGGCGGGCGGACGGCGCAGCTGGAGCCGCACGAGCTCGAGGACGAGTTCTTCATGCTGCGCGTGCGCGTCGACGGCGGCGCGCTCACCACGGAGCAGCTCCGCGTCGTCGCCGGCGTCTCCACCGACTTCGCCCGCGGCACCGCCGACGTCAGCGACCGGCAGAACATCCAGATGCACTGGGTCCGGATCGAGGACGTGCCCGAGATCTGGCGCCGCCTGGAGGCCGTGGGCCTCTGGACCACCGAGGCGTGCGGCGACTGCCCGCGCGTCATCCTCGGCTCGCCCGTCGCGGGCGTCTCCGCCGAGGAGCTGCTCGACCCCACGCCGCAGATCGAGGAGATCCAGCGGCGGTGGATCGGCGACCCCGAGCTGGCCAACCTGCCGCGGAAGTTCAAGTCCGCCATCACCGGGCACCCCAGCCAGGACGTCGTCCACGAGATCAACGACATCTCGTTCGTCGCCGTGGACCACCCCGAGCTGGGCCTCGGGTACGACCTCTTCGTCGGCGGCGGGCTGTCGACGACGGCACGGCTCGCCTCCCGGCTCGGCGCCTTCGTGCGTCCCGAGGAGGTGCCCGAGGTGTGGCACGGCGTCGTGCAGGTCTTCCGCGACTACGGCTACCGGCGCCTGCGCACCAAGGCCCGCCTGAAGTTCCTGCTCGCGGACTGGGGCCCCGAGCGGTTCCGGCAGGTGCTGCAGGAGGAGTACCTGCACCGCGTGCTCCCGGACGGCCCCGCGCCGGGCGCGCCCGTCGGCGACGCCGACCACGTCGGCGTGCACCCGCAGAAGGACGGGCGCCGCTACGTCGGCGTCGCGCCCGTCGTCGGCCGCGTCAGCGGCGAGGTGCTCGCGGCCGTCGCCGACGTCGCGGAGGCGCACGGCAGCCGCCGGGTGCGGCTGACCCCGCACCAGAAGCTCGTCGTGCTCGACGTCCCCGCGGACGAGGCCGAGGACGTCGTCGCCGAGCTCGGCGCCCTGGGGCTGCAGGCGCGGCCGAACCTGTTCCGCCGCACGACCATGGCCTGCACGGGCATCGAGTTCTGCAAGCTGGCCATCGTGGAGACCAAGGCCACGGCCACCCGCGCCGTCGCCGAGCTCGACGCGCGGCTGGCCGACGTCCAGAAGACGCTGCCGTCCCCGGTCCGCCTGCACGTCAACGGGTGCCCCAACTCCTGCGCCCGGATCCAGACGGCCGACATCGGGCTGAAGGGCCAGCTCGTGACCGACGACGACGGCGGGCAGGTGCCCGGCTTCCAGGTGCACCTCGGCGGCGGGCTCGCGTCTGCCGACCGCGAGGAGGCCGGTCTCGGCCGTACCGTCCGGGGTCTGAAGGTGACCGCCGACGACCTCGTGGACTACGTCGACCGGGTCGTGCGGCGCTACGCGGACGAGCGTGACGGGGACGAGACCTTCGCGGTGTGGGCGCACCGCGCCGACGAGGAGGCGCTGCGATGACCACGACGACCCGGTCCGGCTCCGCGCGGCTGGCGCAGGAGGAGGAGCCGCGCGCGGACGCCCCGCGCCGGCGGCGCACCCGGACGCCGGAGCAGCTGCGGGTGCTCGCGGAGGAGGGGCAGCGGCGCTTCGGCGACGCCCGGGGCGAGGACGGCGCGCTCGAGGTCCTGCGGTGGGTCGCGGGCGAGCTGGGCGACGGCGTCGCCGTCGCCTCGTCCATGGCGAACGCCGTGCTGCCGCACCTGGTCTCCCGCGTGCAGCCGGGCGTCGACGTCCTCTTCCTGGAGACCGGCTACCACTTCGCGGAGACCCTCGGCACGCGGGACGCCGTGGCGCAGACCATGGACGTGACGGTCGTCGACGTCCGGGCCGCCCTGACCGTCCCCGAGCAGGACGCCCGCTACGGCGCGCGCCTGCACGACCGGGACCCCGGTCTGTGCTGCGCGATGCGCAAGGTGGAGCCGTTGCGCGCCGAGCTCGCCGGCTACGACGCCTGGGTCACGGGCGTCCGGCGCGAGGAGACCTCCACGCGCACGGGAGCCCCCGTCGTGTCCTTCGACGAGAAGCACGGCCTGATCAAGGTCAACCCGATCGCCGCCTGGAGCTGGGACGAGCTCGTCGGGTACGCGGAGGACCACGGCGTGCTCCTCAACCCGCTGCTGCTCGACGGCTTCCCGTCGATCGGGTGCGCGCCGTGCACCCGGCGCGTCGAGCCGGGCGAGGACCCCCGGGCCGGTCGGTGGGCCGGTCTCGGCAAGACCGAGTGCGGCATCCACACCTGAGCCCGCCCGCGCCGCGCGCCGCGGTGCCACCCTGCGGCTCGTGAACGACGCGCGGGCGACCGGCCTGCTCCCGATCTCCCTCCGGCTGGAGGGGCGTCGCGTCGTCGTCGTCGGGGGCGGCGCGGTCGCCGCGCGGACGGTGGCCGGGCTGCTGGACGCCGGGGCCGACGTGCTCGTCGTGGCGCCCGAGCCGGGGGGACGGGTGGTCGCCCACGCCGAGGCCGGCGAGGTGCGGCTGCAGCGCCGCGCGTACGCGGACGGCGACCTCGAGGGCGCCTGGCTGGCGGTCACCGCGACGGGGGTCGTCGCCGTCGACGCCGCCGTCTCCGCGGAGGCGCAGCGTCGGCGGGTCTGGTGCGTGGACCGCGGCGACGCCGCGCGCGCGAGCGCCTGGACCCCGTCGGTGGCCCGGGTCGACGACGTCGTCGTGGCCGTCAGCGCCGGCCGGGACCCGCGACGCGCGGCGAGGCTCCGCGACGGGGTCGCCGCCGCGCTCCAGGCCGGTGACCTGCCGCTGCGCCGCTCCCGGCCGCGCGCCCGGGGGCGCGTCGTGCTCGTCGGGGGAGGGCCCGGCGACCCCGGCCTGCTCACCGCGCGGGGACGGCGGCTGCTGGCCGAGGCGGACGTCGTCGTCGCCGACCGCCTCGGCCCCCGCGACGTGCTGGAGGAGCTCGGCGAGGACGTGGTGGTCGTCGACGTCGGCAAGACGAGCGGGAACCACCCCGTCCCGCAGGAGCAGATCAACGCCCTGCTCGTCGAGCACGGCCTGGCCGGCCGGCTCGTCGTCCGCCTCAAGGGCGGGGACCCCTACGTCCTGGGCCGCGGCGGGGAGGAGCTGGCCGCCTGCCGGGCCGCGGGCCTCGACGTCGAGGTGGTCCCCGGCGTGACGTCGGCCGTGTCCGTCCCGGCCGCCGTCGGCATCCCGGTCACCCACCGCGGCGTCGCCCGGGGGTTCAGCGTCCTGACCGGCCACGAGGACCTCGCCGCGACGCCCGCCGCGCTCGCCGGCCTCCCGGTCGAGGCGCACACCGTCGTGCTGCTCATGGGCGTCAGCACGCTGCGGACCTCCGCGGCCGCGCTCGTCGCCGCGGGGCGGCCGTCCTCGACGCCGGTCGCCGTCGTCGAGGACGGGTACGGGCCGCGGCAGCGGGCCACCTTCGGGACGCTCGCGGACGTCGCGGACGTCGCCGAGGCCGCCGGGGTGCGGCCGCCGGCCGTCGTCGTCGTCGGCGACGTCGTCCGGCTCGCGCCGGGCTGGGGCGAGCGCGGCCGCGGGGCTAGCGTCGCGCCATGAGCGACCCGAACGGCCCGAGCGGCCCGTCCGAGACCGGCACGGGGCCGGTGCCGCCGGCGCCGGACGTCCGCGACGAGCTCGTGACGACGCGGCACGTGCTGGTCACCCCGGACGGCGAGCTGCGCTACACCGCCCGGGCCGGCCGGGTCGTCCTGCGCCAGGACCACGTCGAGGACGGCGTGTGGAAGGGCCGACGCCCGCGCGCCCAGGTCGGCGTCACCGCGTACACCCTCGACGGGGCGGACCCGCTGACCCGGCCGGTCACGTTCGCCTTCAACGGCGGCCCCGGCTCCTCCAGCGTCTGGCTGCACCTGGGGCTTCTCGGGCCGCGCCGCGTCGTGGCCGGTGACGCCGGCGCCCCGGTCCCGCCGCCGGGTGGGCTCGTCGACAACCCGGAGTCGCTCCTCGCCGTCAGCGACCTCGTCTTCGTCGACCCCGTCTCGACCGGGAGCAGCCGCGTCGTCGAGGGCGGGAGGCCGGGTGACTTCCACGGGTTCACCGCGGACGTCGAGTCGGTGGGCGAGGTGATCCGGCAGTGGGTCTGCGCCGAGGGGCGCTGGCTGTCGCCCAAGCTGCTCGCGGGCGAGTCCTACGGCACCACGCGCGCCGCCGCCCTCGCCGAGCACCTGCAGGACGCGGGGATGTACCTGTCCGGGCTCGTCCTGGTCTCCGCGGTGCTCAACTTCGGCGTCATCATGTTCACCCCGGGTGACGACCGCGCCTTCGCGCGCTACCTGCCCTTCTACGCGGCCACGGCGCACCGGCACGGCCGGCACCCGGGCCGGGAGCTGGCGGACGTCGTCGCCGAGGCGGAGGTGTACGCCGAGCGCGAGTACCCCGCCGTCCTGGCCCGGGGGTCGCGTCTCGCGCCGGACGAGCGGGCGGGGGCGGTGGCGACGGTCGCGCGGTTGACGGGCCTGACGGAGGCCTACGTCGACCGGGCCGACCTGCGCGTGGAGCACCTGCACTTCTTCGCCGAGCTGCTGCGGGACGAGGGCCTCGTCGTCGGCCGGCTGGACTCGCGCTTCACCGGGCCGGCCGCCGACGGCACGGCGGCCCAGGTCGACGTCGACCCGTCCAGCGACGCCGTGCTGGGCGCCTACGCGGCCGCGTCGCAGCACCTGCTGCACGCCGAGCTCCGGGTGCAGGACACCGCGCCCTTCCACGTCTTCGGGCCCGGCGTCAACGAGGCGTGGAGCTACAAGGAGTTCGAGAACGCCTCCGTCAGCGTCCTCGACCGTCTGTCCCGCGCGATGCGGCAGAACCCGCACCTGAAGGTGCACGTGGCCTTCGGCCGCTACGACGGGGCGACGCCGGTCGCCGCCGCCGAGGACGACCTCGCGCACCTGCGGATCCCGCCGGAGCGGCGGGCGGACGTCGAGCGCCGCTACTACGAGGCCGGCCACATGATGTACGTGCACGAGCCGAGCCGGCGGCAGCAGAGCGCCGACCTCGCCGACTTCGTGCGCCGGGTGACGGCACGCTGACGTCGCCGCCGGGCCGGCGCCGACGGGCCCGGCTCAGTCGGCGTACGCCGGGGCGTCGGCGCGCCAGTAGCCGCAGAAGTACACGTCCTCCTTGCGGAGACCTCGCTCGCGCACGAGGTGGCGGCGCACGCCCGTGGCGGTGGCGGCCTCGCCGGCGACCCAGGCGTAGACCCCGCCGGCGGGCAGCGCGGTGCTCCGCAGGTCCTCCAGCAGCGAGCGGCCCGGCTCCTGCGCGCGCCAGCGCACGTCCGCGCCGTCGCGGCGGGGCAGGTCGGGCGCGTCCTCGTGCGTCGGCACCTCCGCGAGGACGGTGGCGGTCACCCCGTCCGGCAGGCTCGCCAGGACCCCGGCGACGGCCGGGACCGCGGTCGCGTCGGCGACGAGCAGGACGTGCGTCGTGCCCGGGGGAGGGGTGAAGCACGTGTCCTGCACGATCACCCCGACCTCGTCGCCGGGCTCGGCCGTCAGCGCCCACCGGCTGCCCGGGCCGGTCCCGCCGTGGGCGACGACGTCGACGTCGAGCTCGCCGACGTCGGGCCGGGCGGCGCGGACGGTGTAGTTGCGCAGGACCGGCCGCTCGTCCTCGGGCATGGCCGTGATCTCGGGCCACCAGCGCTCGGTGACCGGCAGGCGCAGGCGCGCCTGGCCCGGTCGCGGCAGGAGCAGCCGGAAGTACTGGTCGTCGCCCAGGACGGACATCGACCGCAGGTCCTCGCCCACGAGCGTCACGCGCACGACCGACGGCGTCACCTGCCGGCGGCGCGCCACCCTCGCCGGGACGGCCGACGCGGACAGCCGCTCCTTCGTCGTGCGCCGGCGCACCGCAGGCGCGTCCGTGCGGGCGGGGCGCTCGGTGGTGGTGGTCATGCGGTGCGCTCCTCGGGGGGCCAGGCGGTGCGGCGAGACGGTGCGGCGAGACGGTGCGGCCGGACGGTGGCGCGCCGGGCGGCGGTCCTGCGCCGCAGGGCGCGTCCGTCGTGGCGCTCGCAGGCCTGCCGCGGTCGCAGTGAGGCTTGCCTTCCCTACGGTACGTGCCGCCCGGGTCGGTGTCAGCCCCGGGGCGGCCGCCCGCCGGCCCGCCCGTCGGTATGCCCGTCGGTGTGCCCGTCGGTGTGCCCGTCGGTGTGCCCGCCGGTCAGGCCGCGAGGAGCAGGCGTCCGCTGGCGGCTCCGGCGGAGGTCCGCGCGGCGACGACGACCACCGCGACGAGCAGCAGGCCGAAGAGGGCGACCGCGAGGGCGGCGACGGCGGTGGACCCGGTGGCGGCGGCGAGGCCGCTCGTGCCGGTGACGCAGGTCCCGACGGGGAAGGTGAAGCTCCACCACGTCAGCGAGAAGCGCAGGCCGCGGCGTGCGGCGTGCAGGGTCAGCGCCGCCGCGAGGGCGAGCAGAAGGCCGCCGAAGCCGACCATGCCGGCGGCGAAGACCTCGCCGAGCACGTGCACGACCCGCGCGGCGTCCGAGCCGGCACCGGCGACGGAGGCCGTGGCGGGCCCGAGGAGCAGGGCCGCCGTCGCGGACTGGCCGACGACGCCGAGCGTGATCCACGTCGTCGGGGCGGCCTGGACGGGCAGCGGGCCGCCGGTGAGCAGGCGCCCGTGGACCAGCGTCGCCGTCATGAGCCCCACGAGCAGGCTGAGCCCGAACAGCGCCGCGCAGCCGAGCAGGAGCGCCAGCCGGCCCTGCCCCTCGGGCACCTCGGGGACGAGCAGGGCGCCGGTCGACGCCGAGACCATCGGCGGGACGACGGGCATCATCCACGCGGGCAGCGGGCCGCCCACCTGCTCGCCGGACGCGGCGGTGTCGCCCGCCCGCGTCGCGGTGCGGAAGGGCACCCAGACGGCCGTCGCCACGCCCAGCGCCGTCCCGAGGACCCACAGGACGACGAAGACCGTCAGTCCGGCCGAGGCGCCGATCAGCCGCTCGCCGATGAGGTGGGCCCCGGCGCCGGTCGTCAGCAGCGCCATCGCCGGCGCCCCGTAGAAGCCGCCCATGACCGGGTGCCGTGCGTAGGCGAGCGCCGTCGGGCGGTGGCGCGCCCAGTGCGCGGCGAAGGCGGCGGTGAGGACGAGCAGCAGCGTCGCCGCGACGAGCCAGGCCGCCAGGGCCAGCCCCTCGACCAGCGGTCCCTTCAGCGGCAGCGAGTGCGCCGCGACGGCGACCACCCCGGTGCCCATGACGGAGGCGAACCAGTTGGGGGTGATGTGCGCCACGGCCTGCGAGGGGTGCTCGAGCTCGCGGAGCAGCGGCCCCCGCCCCGGACGCAGCGCCGTCCCGGGGCGCGTGCGGGCGGGCCGCGCCGGCGCCGAGTCGCGCGAGAGGTCCTCGTGGGCCCGCCGGCGCGGGGCGTCGCGGCGGACGTGCCCGCCGGTGGACGGGGCGGGCTTCGTGGACGTGGTGGTGCGCATGGTGGCGAGCCTGACCGGACGAGCGGCGGTGCAGTAGCCCCCGCGACGGTGTGGACCCACAGCGGCAGGTTGTGGCTCGCGGGGGCGGCTGCCAGGCTCCGGCCGTGCCAGGAGACGGATTGCCCGAGGACCGCAGGCCCGGAGAGCGGGGGCCCGGCGATCGGGTGCCCGGCGCGCGAGGGCCCCAGCCACGGGTGCCCCGGCTGCGGGTGCCCGACCTGCGCTCGCTGCAGCTGCTCCTGGCGGTGCGGGACACGGGCTCGCTCGGGGCGGCGGGCGCCGCGTGCGGCACGAGCCAGCAGGCGGCGTCCGTGCGCCTGCGGGCGACGGAGGCGCTCGTCGGCGTCCCGCTCGTCGTCCGCGGCGCGCGGGGGTCGTCGCTGACCCCGGCCGGTGAGCTGCTCGCCCGGTGGGCCGACGTCGTCGTCGACGCCGCCGTGCAGCTGGACGCCGCGGTCGCCGCGCTGCGCCAGGACGCCGCGACCCACCTGCGGGTCGCGGCGTCCCTCACCGTCGCCGAGCACCTCGTGCCGCGGTGGCTCGCCGAGCTGGGGCGTCGGGCGCGCGCCGCCGGCCGGGAACCGGTGCAGGTCGCGCTGCGCACGGCGAACAGCGAGGACGTCGCCGCGCTCGTGCGTGCCGGCGAGGTCGAGATCGGCTTCGTCGAGGGGCCGCAGGCGCCCGAGCACCTGTCCGCGCGCGTCGTCGCGACCGACGAGCTCGTCGTCGTCGTGCCGCCGGACCACCCGTGGGCCCGGCGGCGCCGCGGTCTCCTGCCGGCCGAGGTCGCCGCCACCGCGCTCGTGAGCCGGGAGAGCGGGTCGGGGACGCGGTCGGCCCTGCGGCAGGCGGTCACCGCGGCGCTGCCGCCGGGGGCGCCGGTCGCCGAGCCTGCCCTGGAGGTCGCGAGCGCGGCGGCGGTCCGCGCCTCCGTCGTCGCCGGCGTGGCCCCGGGGGCGCTCAGCAGCCTCGACGTCGCCGACGACCTGACCCTGGGGCGGCTCGTGGCCGTGCCGGTGCAGGGCGTCGACCTGCGTCGACGGCTGCGGGCGGTCTGGCGCGAGGGAGCGGCGCCCCCGGCGGGGCCGGCGCGCGACCTCCTCGCGCTGACGGGCGAGGCCGCAGCCGCGGGTCCCGGGCACGGGCGGGCAGCGCCACGACGGAGTGGTCCTGCGGTCCCGGGGAGGCGTCGCGAGTCACCGTCTGCTTAGGCTGCTCACGCATCGTCGTCAGGTCGTCCACCGCTGCACCCCGCCGCCGCGACCGGGCCCGCGACGCCGGAGGTTCCCCGTGAGGCTGACCACACGTACCGCGACCCAGGTCCCCCGGAGCAGGGTGGCGGCGACGGCCGCGACGGCCCTGCTCGTCCTCGCCGTCGCGGGCTGCGGCGGTCAGGACCAGGAACGGCCGGAGTCGGCGGACTCCCCGACCCCTCTGGAGACGTCGCTCTCCCCCCTCACGACCTCGTCGCCGTCCTCGGCGGCGTCGGCGATGCCGCCGGCGTCCACGGCGCCGCCCTCGGCCACGGCCTCGTCCTCCGGCACGGCGTCGTCGTCGACGGAGCTGACGGCGTCCGTCGGCACGCCGGACGACCCCGACGCCTACGTCATCTCCCTCGTCGACGCGGACGGCGAGGAGGTCACCGAGCTCCCGGCGGGTGACTACACGATCGCCGTCGACGACCGCTCGACGATCCACAACGTGCACCTCACGGGCGAGGGCGTCGAGGAGACGACGACGGTCCCCGAGGTCGTCATGACGACGTGGGAGGTCACCCTCGAGCCGGGGGACTACACCTACCGGTGCGACCCGCACCCGAACATGGTCGGGAACTTCACCGTCACCTGAGCCGGCACCGTCACCTGAGCCGGCACCGCCACCTGAGCCGGCACCGTCGGACGGACCGGCTCCGTCGTCCTCGCCGGCGCGACCGGTCGCCCCGGTCCCGTCCTGCCCGCCCGCGACCGTCGACGCGGCCTAGGGTCGCCGTCCGTGAGCACGTCCGGGGCCGCGGTCGCCCGCCCGCCGCACCGTCACCCCGGTCTGCTGCTCGGCGTCCTGCTCGGCGGGACGGTGGGGACGGGGCTGCGGCTGGCCGCGGGCGAGGCGCTGCCGCACGAGGTCGGCGCGTGGCCGTGGGGGACGCTGCTCGTCAACGTCGTGGGCGCGTTCCTGCTCGGTGCCCTGCTGGAGACGCTGCTGCGGGCCGGTCCGGACGTCGGGCGCCGGCGCGCCGTCCGGGTGGTCGTCGGCTCGGGCGTGCTCGGCAGCCTCACGACGACGAGCGCCCTCGCGCTGGAGACGGTCCAGCGGGCCGACGTCGCGGGCGTCGGCCCCGCGGCCGCCTACGCGCTGGTCACCCTCGTCCTCGGCGTCGCCGCGGCTGCCGCCGGGGTCGCTGCCGCCGCGGCGTCGCACCGGAGCCGGCGCCCCGGCGGGCAGGACCTCGCGTGATCCCGTCGTGAGCCCCGCAACCGCCCTCGCCGTCTGCGCCGCGGGTGGGCTCGGAGCCGTCCTGCGCGTCGTCCTCGACGGAGAGCTGCGCACCCGCCTCGGCGGAGGTCTGCCGTGGGGGACGGCGGCCGTCAACGTCGTCGGGTCGCTGCTCATCGGCGTCGCCACCGGCATGCTGGGCGGGCCCGTCGCGCCCGGGGCGGCCGGCGCGGTCCTGCCCGTCGTCGCCACGGGTCTCTGCGGCGGGTTCACGACCTTCGGGACGGCCGTCGTCGAGGTCCTGCGGCTCGGCGAGGACCGTCGCTGGGGTGCGGCGGCGCTCGCCGCGGCGGTGACCGTGCTCGCGAGCACCGTGGCCGCGGCGCTCGGGCTGGTGCTCGGCCGGCTGCCCTGAGCGACCGGCTGCCCTGAGCGACCGGCTGCCCTGAGCGACCGGCTGCTCCGGACGGACCCGGCCCGGGTGGCCGCGCGACGACGGCCGAGAGCGCGTCCTCGTGCGGCCACCCTCCCCCTGAGGTGCGACTGGTCCGAACGGTGAGACGGATGTCCCGAGGAGTGGTGGCGCGACGGGCCGCTGCTGCCCTACCGTGGTCCCAGGTCAAGAGCGCCAGCGACAAGCCCCGGCTCGCTGGCCGGCAACCCTCCTCCGCGGTGGGGTGCCCCGGGTGAGGACCTGGCCGCGCCGGACCTGGCGCGGCAAGCGCGGACCTGCGGGTCCGGACGGCCACCAGGAGGCCTCTCGTGACTGCTGCACCCCACCACCTCGCCGTGGTCCCCGCCGCGCGCCGCCAGGACCGCGACGCCGGCCGCGGGCGCGACCGGCTCCCCGTCGGGCCGCGCCCGCGCGTCGTCCGCCGCGAGCACCCCACCCCCGCCCCCGGCGACGAGCCGCTCCTGCGCGTCGTCGGGGGGGACGAGCGCGTGCCGCTCGTCACCGGCGGCGAGGTGCGGTACGCGAACCTCGACGTCGCCGCGAGCGCCCCGGCGCTCGTCTGGGTCGCCGACCACGTCGAGCGCGTGCTGCCCCTCTACGCGAGCGTCCACCGCGGGGCGGGGTACGCCTCGCAGGTGAGCACGGCCGTGCTCGAGGGCTCCCGGGACGTCGTCGCGGGCTTCCTCGGGGCCCGTCCCGACGACGTCGTCGTCTGGACCCGCAACACGACCGACGCCCTCGCCGTCCTCGCCGGCTGCGTGCCGGACGGCGGGTCGGTGCTCGTCCTCGACCTCGAGCACCACGCCAACCTGCTGCCGTGGCGCACCCAGGGCCACCGCGGCGTCACCCAGCGGGTCGTCGAGGCCGCCGCCACGCTGGAGGGGACCCTCGCGGCGCTGGCCGACGCCCTCGCCGAGCGGCCGACGGCGCTGCTCGCCGTCACCGGCGCGAGCAACGTCACGGGGGAGGAGCTCCCCCTGGCCCGTCTGGCGGACCTCGCGCACGCGGCGGGCGCCCGGCTCGCCGTCGACGCCGCGCAGCTGGCGCCGCACCGCGCCGTCGCGATGGCCCGCGACGGCGTCGACTGGGTGGCGCTGTCCGGGCACAAGCTCTACGCGCCGTTCGGCGCCGGCGCGCTCGTCGGTCGCCGCGACTGGCTCGACGCCGGGACGCCGCACCTGGCCGGCGGGGGAGCGGTCGAGGAGGTGGGGGTCGACGACGTGCGCTGGGCGAGCGCCCCGGCCCGGCACGAGGGGGGCACGCCCAACGTCCTCGGCGCCGCGGCGCTCGCCGCCGCCTGCGAGGCGCTCTCCGCCCTCGACGACGGCGCGCTGGAGGCCCACGAGGCCGCCCTGCGCGAGCGGCTCGTCCGCGGGCTGGCCGGCGTGCCGGGGGTCCGCGTCGTGCGGACGCTCGACGGCGCGGCGTCGTCGATCGGCGTCGTCACCTTCGCGGTCGAGGGCGTCGAGCCCGGTCTGGTCGCGGCGGTCCTGTCCGCCGAGCACGGCGTCGGCGTGCGCGACGGCCGCTTCTGCGCCCACCCGCTGCTCGCGCGCCTCGGCCTGCCCGGCGGCGCCGTGCGGGCGAGCGTCGGCGTCGGGTCGCGGGCCGAGGACGTCGACCGCCTCGTCGCGGCGCTGCACCGGCTCGTCGAGGACGGGCCGGCGTGGGACTACGCGCTCGAGGGCGGTCGCTGGGCGCCGGTCGACGACCCGCGGCCGTGGCCGGCCTGGGGCGACCCGACCGCCCGCGCCGCGGCCGCCCGGCCGTGCGGGGGCTGAGCGGGCTCCCCGCACCCGCCTACGCTCCGTCGCCGTGAAGGACGCCACGGCACCACCTCCGGCCGGCCCGACGGGCGGCGCGCACCCGGCCGCCTCGCCGCGCGAGGCGAGGTCGGTCCTCGCCGGCGTCCTCGTCGCGACCCTGCTCGTCTCCCTCGACCTCCTCGCCGTGGCCGCGGCCGTGCCGGAGCTCGCGCTCGACCTCGAGCTCGAGCGCGCCGTCGCCCTGCCCGTCGGCGCCTCGGTGCTGGGGGTCGCGCTCGCCGTCCCCGCCGCGGCGCGCGCCTGCGCCCGGGGCCCCCGGGCCTGGCTGCTCGCGCTCGCCGCCGTCCTCCTCGTCGTCGGGGGCGTCGCCGTCGCGCTCGCGCCGGTGCCCGACGGGGCCGCGGGCGACGACCCGGGCTCCCTGCTGGCCGTCGGGCTCGGGCGCCTCGTGCAGGGCCTCGGCGCCGGGGGGCTCGTCGTCGGCGCCGGCTCGGCGCTCGCCACGACCGTGCCCGCCGCCCTCCAGGTCCGGGTGCAGGCGGCGCTCGTGCTCGTCACCGGCGCCGGTGCCGTCCTGGGCGCGCTCGTGGGCGGGGTCCTCGCGGGCGTCCCGGGCGGCTGGCGCGCGGTGCCGCTGCTCGCGCCGGCGCTCGCGGTGGTCGCCCTGGTGCTCCTGCGCCCGGTGCGCTCCCGACCGGTCGCCGCCGCGCCGCCCGCCCCGGCCGCCGGGCCGTCGTCGTGGTCGGTGCTGCGCCACCGGGTCGTCCTCCTCGGGGCCGTGGTCGGCGGGGCCGTCGGGGCCGTCGCCGTCCTGGCCCTGGTGCAGGCCTCGCTCCTGCTGGCCCTGGAGCAGCCGCTGCCGCGCGGGCTGCTGCTCGCGGCCGGCGTCCTCGCCGGGCTCGCCGGCGTCGTCGGCGCGACGACGGCGATCGCGCGGGTCGGGCGCCGACCGCACCTCGCGCAGGTCGGCACGGCCGGTGCCGTCGTCGCGGCGGTCGGCGTCCTCGGCCTCGCCTGGCTCGTCGGTCCGGGCCGGCCGGCGTCGGTGGTCCCGCTCGTGCTCGTCGGCCTCGGGCTCGGGGCGGTCGTCCAGGGCACCGGCCTCGTCGTGTCGGTGCTCTGCCCGGAGGGCGCCGAGCGCGAGGCCGCGGCGGCGCTGGGGGCGGCGCGCAGGATCGGCGGGGTCGTCGGGGCCGTCGTCGTCCTGCTCGTGCCGCTCCTGGGATCCGTGGACGGCGTCGGACCCACCCCCCAGGGCGTCCTCACCCCCGTCGTCGGCGTCGGCGGCGCCCTGCTGCTGCTCGCCCTCGTCCCCGTCCTCGGCGTCCTGCCCCGGCGCGGCGACGTCCGGCACCCCGCCCGCCCCTGAGACGTCCCCCGCCCCTTCCGCCCTTCCTCCCGCCGGCCGCCCACCTCCTCCCGGCCGCCCCACCTCCTCCCGGCCGCCCCGCCTGGCCCCCGCCGCCCCATCCGCACTTCGACGACTTCTCGTCGTGCGAGGGGCCGTTGGGGGACGAGAAGTCGTCGAAGTGCGGGGTGGCGGACGAGGCCGACCGGTGGCGTGACCGCGTGCGAGAGTGACGCGGTGACGCAGCTCCCCACGCCGTCCGCGCGCCCGGCCCCGGGTGCCGAGTCCGCCCCGGGCCCCGAGCCCGCCCCGGGCCCCAAGCGCGCGCCGGGCCCCGAGCCCGCGTCGGACCTCGCGCCCGCGCCGCTCCCCGCACCCACCCCGGCGCAGATGCGCCGGTCGCTCGCCCGCGCCCGGGACGGCAAGGCGCTGGACGCCGCCGAGGCCGAGGTCCTGCTGCACGCCCGCGGCGACGACCTGGAGGCGCTGCAGGCGGTGGCCTCGCGCGTGCGCGACGCCGCGATGGCCCGCGAGGGGCGGCCCGGCGTCGTCACCTACTCCCGCAAGGTCTTCGTGCCGCTGACGCGGCTGTGCCGCGACCGCTGCCACTACTGCACGTTCGTCACCGTGCCGCACCGCCTGCCGGCGGCGTACCTCAGCCCCGACGAGGTGCTCGAGATCGCGCGCGAGGGCGCCGCGCAGGGCTGCCGCGAGGTGCTCTTCACCCTCGGCGACCGCCCGGAGGAGCGCTGGCCCGCCGCCCGCGAGTGGCTCGACGCGCACGGCTACGACGACACGCTCTCCTACGTCCGCGCCATGGCGGTCCGGGTGCTGGAGGAGACCGGCCTGCTGCCGCACCTCAACCCCGGCGTCATGTCCTGGTCGGAGCTCCAGCGGCTCAAGCCCGTCGCCCCGTCGATGGGGATGATGCTCGAGACGACCGCGACGCGGCTGTGGTCGCAGCCCGGTGGCCCGCACTACGGCAGCCCCGACAAGGACCCGGCGGTGCGGCTGCGGGTGCTCGAGGACGCCGGCCGGGTCGGCGTCCCCTTCACCACGGGGATCCTCGTCGGCATCGGCGAGACGACCGCCGAGCGCGTCGACTCCCTCCTGGCCATCCGTCGGGTGGCGCGCGAGTACGGCGGCATCCAGGAGGTCATCGTCCAGAACTTCCGGGCCAAGGACGCCACCGCCATGCAGGCGGCGCCCGACCTGGACCGCGAGAGCTACCTCGCGACCCTCGCCGTCGCCCGGGTGCTCCTCGGCCCGACGACGAGCCTGCAGGCACCGCCGAACCTGTCCGACCCGCAGGACGTCGCCGCGCTGCTCGCCTCCGGCGTCGACGACTGGGGCGGCGTCTCGCCCGTCACGCCCGACCACGTCAACCCCGAGCGCCCCTGGCCGCACCTCGACGACCTCGAGCGGTGGACGGCCGAGGCGGGCCTCGGCCTCGCGCAGCGGCTGACGACCCACCCGCGGTACGTGCTCGGGGCGCTCGAGCGCGACGAGGCGTGGGTCGACCCGCGGCTGCACCCGCACGTCCGCGCGCTCGTCGACCCCGAGACCGGCCTGGCCGACCCGACGACGACGCCGGTCGGCCTGCCGTGGCAGGAGCCGGACGGCGGTCTCGTCGCGAGCGGCGGCGGCACCGGGCGCACCGACCTGCACGTCGAGGTCGACACCACCGGCCGCAGCGCGGACCGGCGCGGCGACTTCGACGAGGTCTACGGCGACTGGGACGCCGTCGCCGACCGGGTGCCCGTGCAGGACCGGCGGGGCGGCGCCCGCGAGGCCGGGACGGTCCGCCTCGACACCGACGTCGCCGCGGCCCTGCGCGCCGCCGAGGCGGACCCCGCGGGGCTGTCCGACGCCCAGTACCTCGCGCTGATGACGGCCGACGGCGCGGCGCTGGACGCCGTCACCGCGCTCGCGGACGGGCTGCGCCGCGACGTCGTCGGCGACGAGGTCACCTACGTGGTGAACCGGAACATCAACTTCACCAACGTCTGCTACGTCGGCTGCCGCTTCTGCGCCTTCGCCCAGCGCAAGACCGACGCCGACGCGTACACGCTCTCGCTGGAGCAGATCTCGCAGCGGGTGCGCGAGGCCCGCGAGGTCTGGGGCGCCACCGAGGTGTGCCTGCAGGGCGGCATCTCGCCGGACCTCGGCCCGACGGCCTACGTCGACATCGTCCGTGCCGTCAAGGACGCCGTGCCGGACATGCACGTGCACGCCTTCTCGCCCATGGAGATCGCGACGGCGTCGGCCAAGCAGGGCGTCAGCGTCCGCGCCTGGCTCGAGCAGGTCCGGGAGGCGGGGCTCGACACCATCCCCGGCACGGCCGCGGAGATCCTCGACGACGACGTCCGCTGGGTCCTGACGAAGGGCAAGCTGCCGGCGGCGGCGTGGGTCGAGGTGGTCGAGACGGCGCACGGCCTGGGCCTGCGCAGCTCGTCCACGATGATGTACGGCCACGTCGACGACCCGCGGCACTGGGTCGCCCACCTGCGCACCCTGGCCCGCGTGCAGGACCGCACCGGCGGCTTCACCGAGTTCGTGCCGCTGCCCTTCGTGCACACCAGCTCGCCGGTGTACCTGGCCGGCATCGCGCGCCCGGGGCCGACGCTGCGCGACAACCGCGCCGTGCACGCGCTCGCGCGGATCATGCTCCACGGCCGGGTCGACCACGTGCAGACGTCGTGGGTCAAGCTCGGCGTCGAGGGCACCCGGGCGATGCTCACCGGCGGCGCCGACGACCTCGGCGGCACCCTCATGGAGGAGACGATCAGCCGGATGGCGGGCTCCGAGCACGGGTCGGCGAAGTCCGTCGCGGAGATCACCGAGATCGCCGACGGCATCGGACGCCCGGTCCGCGAGCGGACGACGACGTACGGGCCGGCGCCCGAGCGCGCCGCCGGCTGACCCGTGAGGTGTCCACGGGCGTGGCCGTGCACGGTCACGCCCGTGG
>NZ_JBBIAA010000013.1:74968-76038 GCF_037482545.1 Pseudokineococcus basanitobsidens
GGGGCGGTGCCGTCGCGGTCGCGGGCGCCCGGGACCATGGCCCCGTGCCCCCCACTGACGCTGCCGAGACCGCGCAGACCGCCGACCCGACCGACCGCGAGCGCCCCTGCGCCCTGGTGACCAACGACGACGGCGTGGAGGGCCGTGGCCTCGCCGTCCTGGCCGTGGCCGCGCTGGAGGCGGGCTTCGACGTCGTCGTCGCCGCGCCGTCGCGGGACCGCAGCGGGGCGAGCGCGGCCGTCGACGGCGAGCTCGACGGCGACCGGCTGCCCGTCGCCGAGGTGCCGCTCCCGTGGCCCGACCTCGCCGGGCCGGACCAGCCGGACGACGACCCGCAGGCCTGGTGCGCGCAGGCGCGGCGGCACGAGGGCACCGACCGCCTGCGCGTGCTCGCCGTCGGCGCGAGCCCGGCCTTCTGCACCCGCGTCGGGCTGCGCGGGGCCTTCGGCGGCCGGGTGCCCGACGTGGTCCTGTCCGGCGTCAACCACGGGATGAACACCGGGGAGGCGGTCCTGCACTCGGGCACCGTCGGGGCGGCGCTCACCGCGACGGTCTTCGGCGTCCGTGCGCTCGCCGTCTCGGCGGGCGTCGCGTCGACGCAGACCCTCGAGGTGTCCGCGACGACGTGGGGCGCCGTCCTGGACGCCGTCCGCCCCGCGCTGCGGTGGGTGCTCGACCACGAGCCGACCGGCACGCTCAACGTCAACGTGCCGCACCTCGACGCCGGCGAGCGGGTGCGCGGGCTGCGCCCCGCGACGCTCGCCGCCGCGGGCGTCGCCCAGGGCAGCGCCTTCGAGGCCGGCGAGGGCTACGTGCGCCTCACCGCGACGACGCCGCTCGAGGACCCGCCGGAGGACCCGGGCAGCGACACCGTCCTCCTCGCGCAGGGCTGGGCGACGGCGACGCTGCTCGCGTCCGTCGAGCAGCGCACCGGCGTGCCGCTGGACGACCTCGACGACCTGGCGGGCGCCGTCCCCGCCGGCACGTCGCCGTCGACGGGCCGCTGAGCGGGGCCCTGCTCGCGAGCAGTCGTCGAAGTGCGGCCGGGCGGGGCCCTACCCCGCGAGTAG
>NZ_JBBIAA010000014.1:0-27576 GCF_037482545.1 Pseudokineococcus basanitobsidens
CACCACGGTGCGCCTCGAAGACGGCGCAGGGTTGCTGACCTGGCGTTTCCCGCGCGTGCACGGCGGCTTCGTCTGGGAGTGGCGCGACCACGGGCTCACGCACCGGACGTCCGGCCGGCCCGGTGGTGACGTCGAGTTCTTCGCCTACGGCGGCGACTTCGACGAGCCGCTGCACGACGGCTCGTTCATCACCGACGGGATGGTGCTCTCGGACGGGACGCCGTCCCCCGGGCTCGCCGAGTGGGCGGCCGTCGTGGCGGCGGTGCGCCTGGTCGTCCGCGGCCTCGGCGACGCCGCCCGGGGCGACGACCCCGACGCGACGACGCAGGGCCCACGGCTCGAGGTCGTCAACCGGCGGCACTCGGCGAGCACCGCGGACCTCGCGCTGACGTGGCGCGTCGAGCGGGACGGCGAGGTGGTCGCCGAGGGCGACCTCGTCGCGCCCGTCGTCGCGGCCGGCACCACGGGGACGGTCGAGCTGCCGGACCCGGCGGCCGCCGCCGGCCCGACGCCGGCCGGGTCGGAGGACTGGCTGACCGTCGAGGCCTCGCTCGCCGCCGCGACGGCGTGGGCGGACGCCGGGCACGTCGTCTCCCGCACGCAGGTCGACGTGAGCGCGCCGGCGGCCCGGGTCGCCGCGCCCGCGCCGGCCGGGGAGCCGGTCGTCGTCGAGGACGGCGCCGTCCGGGTCGGCGACGCCGTCCTCGACCTCACGACCGGGCGGCTGCGCTCCGTCGGCGGCACCGCCGTCGACGGGCCGTGGCTCGAGCTCTTCCGCGCGCCGACGGACAACGACCGCGGCGGGACCCCCCACGCGTACGAGGACGTCGACCCCGCGCTCACCCAGGGCGCCGGCGACGACGCCCTCCCCTCGGCCGAGCGCTGGACCCGGCTGGGGCTGGACCGGCTGCAGCACCGGGTCACCGGCGTGGAGGTCGACGAGCGCGCCGTCGTCGTGCGCGTGCGGGCGGGCATCGCCCGGTCCGACCTGGGCGTCGGCGTCACCTACCGCTGGAGCGCGGGTGCCGACGGCGCCGCCGAGCTGGCCGTCTCGCTCGTCCCGACCGGGCCGTGGACCGGCACCTGGCCGCGCGTGGGCGTGCGCCTGGACCTCCCGTCATCGGTGGACCGGGCCGCGTGGTTCGGGACGGGGCCGGCCGAGTCCTACGCGGACTCCGACCACGCAGCGGTCGTCGGTGCGTTCGCGACGAGCGTGGACGACCTCGTCGTCGCCTACGCCCGGCCGCAGGAGAGCGGGCACCGGCCCGACCTGCGGTGGCTGCAGCTGACGTCGTCGGGGGGCGCGGAGGGGGGCCCAGGGCTGCACGTGACCTCGCTCGCCGACCGGCCCGGCGAGACGCGGGTCGGCTTCACCGCCCGTCGGTGGACGCCGCAGGAGCTCGCGGCCGCGGCGCACGACCACGAGCTGCCGCCGTCGGACCGCGTCGTCCTGCACCTCGACGCCGCGCAGCACGGGCTCGGCTCGCGCGCCTGCGGGCCCGACGTGCTGCCGCAGCACCAGCTCGCGCCGTCCGCCCGTTCCTTCCGGGTGGCGCTGCGGGCCGTGTGACGACTCGAGCCACGACGGCTACGGCGTCCCAGACGCCCCCCACTCCGACGTCGGCGACGACGTCGAGAAGGCAGCGCCACCAAGACCGACGTCGGCGACGACGTCGAGAAGGGAGCGCCACGACGTCGAGGAGAGGGGACGGGTCCGCAGGTCGCGCCGACGGGAGCACGCGGAGCAGCGGCGGCCTCGCGGGTGCGACGCGCGGGGCGTTGACTGACGGAGGAGCCAGCAACCCGCACCCGAGGAGCGCCATGAGCACGACCCAGACCGGCCGGTCCCAGGACGACAGGTCCCTCGCCGAGCGCACCCGCGCGGTGCTCGGGGCCGTCCCGACGCAGCTGCTCGTCGGCGGCCGCTGGCAGGACGCGGCCGACGGCGCGACGTTCGACGTCACCGACCCTGCGACCGGCGAGGTGCTCACCTCCGTCGCGGACGCCGGTGCGGACGACGCCCGGGCGGCGCTCGAGGCGGCCGCCGCCGCGCAGGCCGGCTTCGCCGCGATGGCCCCGCAGGAACGCGCCGACGTCCTCACCCGGGCCTTCGCGCTCATGCACGAGCGGGTCGAGGACCTCGCCCTGCTCATGACGCTCGAGATGGGCAAGCCGCTTGCCGAGTCGCGCGGCGAGATCGCCTACGCCGCAGGCTTCTTCCGCCACTTCGCCGGCGAGGCCGTGCGGGTCTCGGGGGGCTACCAGGTGGCGCCCGCCGGCGGGTCGCGGCACCTCGTGATGAAGCAGCCGGTCGGGCCCTGCGTCCTCGTGACGCCGTGGAACTTCCCAGCGGCCATGGGCACCCGCAAGCTCGGCCCCGCGATCGCCGCCGGCTGCACCAGCGTCGTCAAGCCCGCGCCGGCGACACCGCTGTCGATGCTCGCGCTCGCGGGGATCCTCGCCGAGGCGGGCCTGCCGGACGGCGTGGTCAACCTCGTGCCCACGACGCGGGCGGGCGAGGTGGTCGAGCCGATGCTGCGCAGCGGGCTGGCTCGCAAGCTCTCCTTCACCGGGTCGACGGCGGTGGGCCGCACGCTGCTCGAGCAGTCGGCCGAGAAGGTGCTCCGGACGTCGATGGAGCTCGGGGGCAACGCGCCCTTCCTCGTCTTCGCCGACGCGGACCTCGACGCCGCCGTCGAGGGCGCCATGGCCGCGAAGATGCGCAACGGCGGTGAGGCGTGCACCTCCGCCAACCGCTTCCTCGTGCACGAGGACGTCGCCGAGGACTTCGGGCGCCGTCTGGCCGAGCGCATGCAGGCCCTCGTCGTCGGGCCGGGGACGCGCGACGGCGTCCAGCTCGGCCCGCTGATCGACGGGGGCGCCCGGGAGAAGGTCGAGGCGCTGGTCGCCGACGCCGTCGACCGCGGCGCACGGGTCGTGACCGGCGGCTCGGCGGTCGAGGGGCCCGGCTTCTTCTACGCCCCCACCGTGCTGACGGACGTGCCGCACGACGCGCGGATCCGCTCCGAGGAGGTCTTCGGCCCCGTCGCGCCGATCACGACCTTCACCGACGAGGACGAGGCGGTGACGGAGGCCAACGACACCGAGCACGGCCTCGTCTCGTACGTCTACACCCGTGACCTGCAGCGGGCGCTGCGGGTCTGCGAGGCGCTGGAGGCCGGCATGGTCGGACTCAACGCGGGCGTCGTCTCCGACCCCGCGGCGCCGTTCGGCGGCGTGAAGGCCTCGGGCCTCGGGCGCGAGGGCGGACGCGTCGGCATCGAGGAGTACCTCGAGACGAAGTACGTCTCCGTCAGGATGTGACCCCCACGCCCCGCGCCGACCGGCGCGCCCACCTCTCGCCCCCCAGGAGACCTCCCGTGCCCACCGTCGAGCCCGTCGTCGTCACCCCGGACGCCGGGGCGCTGGCCTCCTTCTACGCCGACCTGCTCGACGCCGAGGTCGTCGAGCGCACGCTCGAGACGGGGCCCGCGTTCGCCGTCACGCTGCAGGTGGACGGGCTGCGCCTCACGCTCGTCACCGACGAGGAGGTCGCGACCGGCGACCCGGGCCGGGTGCTCCTGTCGATCGGCGTGGAGGACGTCGCCGCCGCCGTCGGACGCCTCGAGGACCTCGGCGGCACCGTGCTCGCGCGCCCGCAGGACATGGCCTGGGGCGAGCGCGTCGCCCACGCCCAGGACCCCGACGGCAACGCCCTGAACCTCACCCAGCCGCTCTGACCCCGCCGACCTGGCGTCGCCGACGTCTGCGGGCCCGGGCTCGTCCTCCCCGACGTCGTCGCCGACGTCGGGCTCCAGGACTCCCCCTCGCCAGGCGAGGCCGTCAGGGCGTGGTGCGCACCCACACCGCCGTGCTCGCGGGCAGGTGCACCCAGCCGTCGCCCGCGGTGACGGAGGCCTCGGAGGCGAGCAGCACCTCACCCGCGCAGGGGAGCGCCGCGGCCTCGTGGCCCATGTTGACGTAGGCCGTGACGCGGCCGGTGCGCGCGTCGCCCCGGTGGACGACGACGACGTCGCCCTGGCGCTCGAGCGTCGCCCGGCCCCGGCCGAGCGCCCGCACCTCGTGGCGCAGGACGAGCGCCGCCCGGTACAGCTGCAGGGTGGAGGCGGGGTCCGCGGCCTGGCGCTCGACGGACAGCTCGTCCCAGCCGTCGGGCTGCGGCAGCCAGGGCGCCGCGGCGCCGGCCGGCGAGAAGCCCGCCGCGGGGCCGGTCGACCAGGGCATGGGGATGCGGCAGCCGTCGCGGCCGGCGCGCAGTCCCCCGGAGCGGTGGAAGATCGGGTCCCGCTTGGCCTCGTCGGGGACGACGACCTGCGGCAGCCCGAGCTCCTCGCCCGCGTAGAGGTACGGCGAGCCGGGCAGCGCGAGCACGAGCAGCGCCGCGGCCCGAGCCCGCGAGAGCCCGTGCGCGCCCCCGCCGAAGCGCGTCACCTGGCGGTCCTTGTCGTGGTTGCCGAGCACCCAGGAGACCGGCGCGCCGACGCGGTCGAAGGCGGCGAGCGCGGGGCAGATCCCGTCGACGAACGCGGCGGCGTCCCACGGGGACTTCAGCAGCCGGAACGCGAAGGCCTGGTGCATCTCGTCCGGGCGGACGTACGCCGCGACCCGGTCGAGGTCGGCGAGGCAGACCTCGCCGACGAGGAGCCTGTCCCCCGGGTAGGAGTCCACGAGCGCCCGCCAGCGCCGCCACACGGCGTGCACCTCGGGCTGGTCCCAGGTGTGCCGCTGCTCGTCGCCGTGGCCGAACAGCGTCGGCGAGTAGGCGCCCGGGTTCTCCCGCAGCTGGGCGTCCTTGAAGAGGCCGTAGGCGACGTCGACGCGGAACCCGTCGACGCCCATGTCGAGCCAGAAGCGCAGCGTCTCGTCGAAGTCGTCGGCGACCGACGGCTCGCGCCAGTCCAGGTCCGGCTGCTCCGGCGAGAAGAGGTGCAGGTACCAGCGCCCGTCCGGCGTGCGTGACCAGGCGGAGCCGCCGAAGAGGCTGCGCCAGCCGTTGGGCGGCTCGGGCGACGGCGGGGCGAAGACGTACTTGCGGGCGTGCGGGCTGCTCGGGTCGGCGAGCGCCTCCCGGAACCAGGGGTGGGCGTCCGAGGTGTGGTTGGGCACGACGTCGAGCAGCACGCGCAGGCCGAGCGCGTGGGCGTCCTCGACGAGCAGCCGCACGTCCTCGACGTCGCCGAGCTCGGGGTCCACGGAGCGGTAGTCGCTGACGTCGTAGCCGCCGTCGGCGCCGCCCGAGGGGTAGTGCGGGGTGATCCACAGCGCGTCGACGCCGAGCCACGCCAGGTGCGGGAGCCGGGCGCGCAGCCCGGCGAGGTCACCCACGCCGTCCCCGTCGCCGTCCGCGAACGACCGCAGGTAGACCTGGTACACGACGGCGTCGCGCCACCAGGCGTCGGCCGTGGCCGACGTCGCGGCCGAGGCCCGCGAGGTGCAGCCGCCGCGCTGACGGGGCAGGGCGGCGGCCGCGGCGAGCGAGGTGGTGGTGGCCATGCCGGGCTATCGGCCGGTGGGGCGCCGACCTGGACCTCCTCGTCAGCAGGAGGAGGAGACGGGCGGGACGCCGGCGGCCTGCCGCTGCTGGGGCAACGGCGCCGCGGAGCCGTCGAGCACGCGTCCCGGGCCCCCGGCGACCAGCAGCGCGAGGACCTCGTCGGCCGGCACGGGGCGGCCGTGGAACCAGCCCTGGCTCTCGTCGCAGCCGAGGGCGCGGACCTTCTCCCAGGTCGGGGCGTCCTCGACCCCCTCGGCGACCACGCGCAGCCCGAGCCGGTGGGCGAGGCCCACGGTGCCGGCCACGACGGCCGCCGTCCGCTCGTCGGCGACGAGCCGTGCCGCGAAGGCCCGGTCCAGCTTGAGCTCGGTGGCGGGCAGGTCCGTGAGGTAGGCGAGCGAGGCGTGCCCGGTCCCGTAGTCGTCGATGCTCACGCCGACGCCGCGCTCGCGCAGGAGCCCCGTCGTCGCGACGGCCGTCTCGGGGTCGGCCATGACGGAGGTCTCGGTGATCTCCAGGACGAGGTCCTCGGGAGGCGTCCCCGTGGCGGCGAGCACCTCGTCGACGAGGGGGACGAGGCGGGGGTGCGACAGGCACCCGGTCGAGAGGTTGACCGACGTGCGCAGCCGCTGGCCCTGCGCGCGCCAGCGGGCGCCGTCGGCGAGGGACCGACGCAGCACCGTCTCGGTGACGCCCTCCATGAGGCCGTGCCGCTCGGCGAGCGGCAGGAACCGGTCGGGCGCGACGAGCCCGTGGCGCGGGTGCGCCCAGCGCACGAGGGCCTCGGTCCCCACGGGGCGGCCCGTGCCGTCGACCTGGATCTGGTGGTGGACGACGAGGTGGCCTGCGGCGCCGGGTGCCGCGTCCCGTGGCTCCCCCCCTGCCGTGGCGAGGACGCGGCGCAGCTCGGCGAGCAGGAGCGACGCCTCCGCCGCCGCGGCGTCGAGGACGGGGTCGTACCGCCCCGTCCCGCCGCCGTTCGACTTGGCCGTGTACATGGCGACGTCGGCCCGTCGCAGCAGCTCCTCGCCGGCGAGGCCCTCGCCGCCGTCCGCGGAGGCGACCCCGACGCTGGCGCCGACCTGGAGGCGCAGCCCCCCGACGTCGACGGGCGCCGACGCCGCCCGGGCGACGACCTCGGCGAGGGCGGCGGCGTCAGCGGCGGGGCGCGGGCCGAGCACGACGGCGAACTCGTCCCCTCCTGGGCGGGCGAGGTAGACGCTCCTCGGCAGCGTCCGGCGCAGCCGCTCGACGACGGCCTGCAGCAGGGCGTCGCCCGTCGCGTGCCCGTGCCGGTCGTTGACCTCCTTGAAACGGTCCAGGTCCACGAGCAGGAGGCTCGTCTCCCCGGCGCGCCGGACCTGCTGCTCGAGATGGCGGGTGAGGCCCCGCCGGTTGCCCGCGCCGGTGAGGTCGTCCGTCAGGGCCTCCTCACGCCGCACGGCGAGCTGGCTCAGGTCCCGGACGAGGTGGACCGCCCGCGCCGCCACGCCGACCACCGCGAGGACGCCGTACGCCGTGGGGACGAGCGAGGTGACGGTGACCGGTCCGCGCGAGACGACGAGCAGGACGACGGCCAGCACGAGCACGAACAGCGCCCCGGCCGTGGAGGCCCCCGCCGTCGCCGGGCGCGGCACGTGGTCCCCCGGCGGGGCGAGGGCCACGAGCGCCACCACGGCCGCGAGCACGACCCAGGCGAGGCGGGTCGCGTCCTCGTCCGCGGGCAGCGCGAGGCGCGCGACGAGGACCACGACGACGAGGGCAGCGGCGCCGCCGAGGGCCCACACCCGTAGGTCGCGCGCCATGCCGGCCAGGCCCGCCACCGTCGGCAGCGTGCCGAGCACCGTCCCGGCGGCAGCCAGCGACAGCAGCCAGAGCTGCTCGTCCAGCAGCGCCCCCGGCGGGTCGACGCCCGCCCAGCGCAGGCCCAGCGTCGTGAGCGCGGCGGCGCACAGGACGGCGCTCACGCCGTTGAACCAGTCGCCCGGCCCGGAGGTGGGGCCCCGGAACCGGTTCCAGTGCAGCAGGCCCTGGTAGAGCAGGAGGGAGGCGACGAGGCCGCCGCCGTCGACGACGGGCAGCGCCCGGCCCGCCCCGACGAGGTCGTCGGCCAGGCCGGCGGCCGCGACGACCCCGCACGCGGCCGCGGCCCAGCGCCAGACCGGGCCCTCGTCCGGGCCGCGGCGCGCCCGCCGGAGGACGACGAGGGCGGCCACGACCGGGAGCAGGGTGCGGGCCGCGGCGGACACGGCGGCGAGGGCGCTGCCCCGCCCGGCGTCGAGACCGGCGTCGAACCCGGCGCCGAGCACCGGGTGCGCACCGGCGACGACCACGAGGACGACCAGGGCGGCTGCGGGAGGACGACCGCCCGTCAGGACGCCCAGCGGGGTCCTCGGACGCGTCGGTGCTCCGGCCATGCCATCTCCTCGGCCGGGGAGACGAGGTGGTGGAGCCGCGGGCGCCGCCCCAGGGACGACCTCACCCGTGCGCGCGGCGCCGGACGCCGGGAGGGACGAGGCAACCCTCGGGCGAGGGTAGGGTTGGCACCTGCCCCGGCGGGACGGCTCCAGCGCGTCCGGCACCGGGACCCTCCCCCGGTGCGACGTCGCGCCCCCTCCCCCGACCTGCGGGGCGCGACGCGCCCGGCCCAGGAGACGCCCGTGCCCTCGCACCTCCCGCCCGGCAGCGCCCCCACCGGCAGCACGCCCACCGGCAGCACCCCCACCGGCGACCGGACCTCCGGCCCCGAGGGGACGAGCGCCTCCACCGTCGGTCTCACGGGCGGCACCACCGCCGACGGCGCGACCGTCGGCACGGTGCCCCCCGGCCCGGCGGAGCAGCCCCCGGCCGGGCGCCGCCGGGTCGTCCCGCCGGCCCGCGGCCACGGCGGCATCTCGGTGCTGGACGCCCTCAAGGACCCGCGTCGTCTGCGGATCGAGGTGCTCGCGGGCCTCGTCGTCGCGCTGGCGCTGATCCCCGAGGCCATCGCCTTCTCGATCATCGCGGGCGTCGACCCCCGGCTCGGCCTCTTCGCGTCCTTCACGATGGCCGTGACGATCTCGTTCCTCGGCGGCCGGCCGGCGATGATCTCCGCCGCCACGGGCGCCACCGCGCTCGTCGTCGCCCCGCTCGTGCGTGAGGAGGGGGTCCAGTACCTGTTCGCCGCCGTCGTCCTCGCGGGCGTCGTCCAGGTCGTGCTCGGCGTCTCCGGCGTCGCGCGGCTCATGCGCTTCATCCCGCGCAGCGTCATGGTCGGCTTCGTCAACGCCCTCGCGATCCTCATCTTCCTCTCGCAGGTGCCGCAGCTGGTCGACGTGCCGTGGGCGGTCTACCCGATGGTCGCCGTCGGGATCGCCGTCATCGTGCTGCTGCCGCGCCTGACGACGGCGGTGCCGTCGCCGCTGGTCGCGATCGTGGCGCTCACCGGCTTCGTCGTCCTCGCCCGGGTGGCCGTGCCGGACGTCGGGGACCAGGGCGAGCTGCCCCGCGACCTGCCGTCCCTGCTGCTGCCGGACGTGCCGTTCTCGCTGGAGACGCTGCAGGTCGTCGCCCCGTACGCGCTCGGGGTCGCGGTCGTCGGGCTGCTCGAGTCCCTCATGACGGCCAAGCTCGTCGACGACGTCACCGACACGGGCTCGAGCAAGACGCGCGAGGCCTGGGGCCAGGGCGGCGCCAACATCGTCACCGGCTTCTTCGGCGGCCTCGGCGGCTGCGCCATGATCGGCCAGACGATGATCAACGTGAAGTCCTCCGGGGCGCGCACGCGGATCTCGACGTTCCTCGCCGGCGTCTTCCTGCTGCTGCTCGTCGTCGTGCTCGGCGACGTCGTCGCCGTCATCCCGATGGCCGCGCTCGTCGCCGTCATGGTCATGGTCTCGGTGGGGACCTTCGACTGGCACAGCGTCCGGCCGTCGACGCTGCGGCGGATGCCGCGCTCGGAGACGCTCGTGATGCTCGCGACGGTCGCCGTCACGGTGGCCACGGACAACCTCGCCTACGGCGTCGTCGTCGGCGTCCTCGTCGCGATGACGCTGTTCGCGCGCCGCGTCGCGCACCTCACCGAGGTGAGCGAGGTCCCCACGGACGAGCCCGGCACCCGCGTCTACGCCGTCACGGGCCAGCTGTTCTTCGCGTCCAGCAACGACCTGGTGCACCAGTTCGACTACGCGGGCGACCCGGGCCGCGTCGTCATCGACCTGTCCGGCGCGAACGTCTGGGACGCCTCGACGGTCGCCACGCTCGACGCCGTCGAGACCAAGTACGCCGCGCACGGCACGACCGTGAGCATCGTCGGCCTCGACGAGCACTCCGCCGCCCGGCGCGACCGCCTGTCCGGCCACCTCGGGGCGGGGCACTGAGCGTGGGCGCCACCACCCACGAGGACCGGGTCGGGACGGACCGGCCGCTCCAGATCGGCCGCGTCGCCGAGCTGACCGGGCTGTCCCTGCACACGCTGCGGCACTACGACGAGGTCGACCTCCTGCGCCCCTCGGCGCGCAGCGAGGGCGGCTTCCGCCTCTACACCGCGGGCGACGTCGAGCGGTTGCTCGTCATCCGGCGGATGAAGCCGCTGGGCTTCTCCCTCGAGCAGATGCGGGAGCTGCTGCAGGTGGTCGACGCGCTGCCCGGGGCCACCGGGGCGGACGAGGACGCGCTGCGGGCCCGGCTGGACGAGTTCGTCGGGCTGGCCGAGGAGGCCCGGCAGCGGATGCTCGAGCGCGTCGCCATGGCCGACGAGCTGCTCGACCAGCTGCACTCGCGCTGAGCCCGCCCTCCCCCGAGCCGCCCTCCCCCGAGCCGCCCTCCCCCGAGCCGCCCTCCTCGAGCCGCCCTCCTCGAGGCACCTCGACGACGTCATGTCGTCGGCGCGGTGCCAGGACGACGAGATGTCGTCGACGTGCCGCCATCTCAGCCCGTGACGAGGACCGTCCCGCCCGGGGGGACGACGACCCGTGCCGTCGCGCCGGTGACGGACCGCTCGTCGACGAGCCGTCCCGCGCCGTCGTAGCGCGAGACCGTCGCAGGCCCGTCGAGCACCACGTCCGCCGACCGGCGCCCGTCGGCCGCGCTCGCCAGGAGGGTGGTGCGCGCCCCGTCGCCACCCAGCTCGAGGCGGGAGACCTCGGGGCGCAGGAGGACGGCGTCGACGTCGGCCGGTCCCCGCCGGGCGACCGCGGAGAGCTCGCCCGCACCGGCCGGGAGCGGTCGCGCGAGGAGCGAGGGCAGCAGGGCGCCCGGCACCGCGGTGACGCCCTGCGCGCCGAGGCCGCCGCCGCGCAGGAGGCCGAGGCTCCCGCGACCGGCCGACCACCGGGTCAGCGCGCCGACGCCCGACGGCGTCCGCCACGTCACCGGCTCGACGGACCGCGGCTGGTCGTCCGGCGGCACGGCCCACGTCGCGGACTCGCCGGCGTCCAGCCGAAGGTGCGCCCCGCCGCTCCACGACGACTCCCCCGTCCACGCCGAGGCGGGCGTGACGACGTCGCCGTCCGTCGTGGCGGCCTCGCCCTCGACGGCGACGAGCCCGTGGCGGGCGAGCACCCGCGGCGTCGCCGTCGCCAGCGCCCGGACGTCGGGGTGCGCGTCGAGGGCCAGCATCGTCAGGAGCCCGTGGACGGTCGACTCCGCACCGGAGTTCGCGTTCACCGTGCCGTCGGGTGCCACGCCGTCGTTCGTCACGCCCGTAGCGGGGTCGTAGACGGGCACCCCGGCGGGGTTGGCGCCGAAGAACCACGCCGCGGTGACGCCCGCGAGCGCCCGCGGGCCCGGCGCCCCGGTGGCCTCCGCCACGGTGAGCAGGGACTGCACCCGCGCGTCGACGCCGTAGGCGATGGACACGAGCTCGGTGGGCGCCGGCGCCCACGCGTTGACGACGCCGGTGCCGGTCAGCAGCGTCGGCGTGAAGGAGGTCGCGTCGGGCACGGCCGGCCGCAGCAGCGTGTCGTCGTCCAGCGCCGTCGCCGCGCCGGCGAGCGCCGCGGGGGTGTACGAGGCCCAGGCGTGCCACTGCGAGGTCGAGCGCGCCCACGGCAGCACGGCGCCGTACGGCCAGTGCCGCCGGTCGCCGGCCAGCGCCGGGTCGCCCATCGCGGCGACGGCCTCGGCCAGCTGCGTCAGGTCCCGCCGCACCCGCGCGTCGTCGGGGAGGGCCTGGACGTACGCGGTGAGCCCGACGACGGCCTCGGCCGTGGCGTCGGCCGCGTCCGCCACGAGCCAGGCGGGCACCCGCTCCCCGTCGGCGACGGCGTAGCGGCCGTAGGAGGCCAGGTCCTCGCGCTCGACCGCCTCCAGCGACAGGTGCAGCCGCTCGCGCAGGAAGGCGGCGAAGGCGCGGTCGTCGGCGTCCCCGTCCACGAAGGCGGCGTACCCCTCGCCGAGCGCCCACAGGGTCCGCGCCACCCAGTAGGAGGTGTCCGAGTCGCTCGGGTCGGGCAGCTCGACCGGCTCCGCGCTGGGGTTCAGGTCGCCGTCGGGCTGCATCCACAGGACGACGCCGCCGGCGTCCGGGCCCGTGGTGGTCTGCAGGTAGGCGACGAGCCGGAGCAGCTCGTAGGCCGTCCGGCGGCTCGTCGCGTCACCGGTCTGGCGCCAGTGCCGGACGTAGACGACGGCGGCGCGGGTCACGTCGTCGGCGTTGTAGGCGCCCTGCGACCAGTCGCCCGTGGCCGGGTCGAGGGTGCCGCCGCCGACGCGGCGGAACGGCCCGCCGGGCGCCGCGGGCGCGTCGGCGTAGGTCCACGGCGCGAGCAGGTCCGGCTCCGCCGCGAGCCGGTACGTCGTGTGCCCGGCGACCGGTGCGGGCGTGACCGTGTCGAGGAGGGCGTCCAGGTGCGCGAGGTTCGTCAGCGGCGCCGCGCCCGCGGCCGGGGTCGCGGGGGACGACGCCGCGGCCGCACCCCCGGCACCGACGACCAGCGCGAGCGCGGCGAGCACCGCCCCGCCGCGGACGGCGCTCACGCCGCACCACCGGCGAGGTGGTCGAGGCGGGCGACGCCGATCCGGGAGTCGGCCATGCCGTAGAAGACGTACCGGACGCCGTCGACCTCCTCGACGGCGGTGGGGAAGACGACGCCGGGCACGGTGCCCGCGAGCTCGTCGGCGGTCTCGGGCTCCAGCAGGGGCTCCGGCGTGCGGGCGAGCACCCGTCCCGGGTCGGCCGGGTCGAGCAGCATCGCGCCGGCCGTGTACCGCACCCGCTGCTGCTGGTCGACACCGGGGACGAGCTCGCCCGTCACGCCGTGGTGGAGCAGGAGCCACCCCTCGGGCACCCGCAGCGGCGGGGGGCCGGCGCCGATCTTCAGCGCCTCGAAGGGGTGCTCGGGCATCGCGACGAGCCGGTGGTCACGCAGCCGCGTCAGCGCGGCGAGCCCGTCCCGCTCGACCTCGGCCACGGGGACGGACGACATCCAGATGCCGGGCCGGTCGTCGTCGACGCCCGCGGGCAGGTGCGTCCCCTCGCCGTCGCGGAGCCATCCCAGGTCCCACATCGGCCGGTGGAGGACCGCCCACACGGGCTCGCCGTCGCGCCCGGGCACGGGCTCGGCGAACCACACGACGTCCTTGTTGGGGAAGAGGTTGAGGTCGGTGTCGAGCTCCTCGTCGTAACGGAGGTGCAGCGGGCCGAGGCGCTCCCACGTGCGCAGGTCCGCCGAGGTCGCGAGCGCCGGCCGCGGTCCGAGCGGGCCGTAGGCGACGTAGGTCATGAGGTGGACGCCGAGCGCAGGCACCCACGTGGTCCGCGGGTCCTCCACCCCCGCGTTCGTCCGCCCGCGCTCCCAGCCGCGGTCGGGGGCGAGCACCACGCGGTCGTCGCGGTCGCGCTCGACGCCGACGGGGACGCCGCCGTCCAGCAGGACGCGGGCGAGACCGACCGAGGAGACGTTGCCCTCGGCGACGAGACGGGGCAGCAGGTGCAGCACGCCGTCGGGCGTGCGCCCCGACGCGGGGTTGAGGACGCCCTCGGCCTCGGCCGGGTCACCGGGCAGGGGGCTCATGACGACGCCGAGCCGGGTCAGCGCGTACGGGACGCCGGTGGGCGCGCCGCTCGAGGTGGGGCCGGGTGCGGGCCAGGGCGTGGGCCCGGGCGTGGGCCCGGGCGTGGGTCCGGTGGGGCTGGTCGTGGTCATCGCGGGTCAGCCCTTCACGGAGGAGCCGATGTCGGACGAGGTGAAGCGGCGCTGGAAGAGGAGGAAGAGCCCCACGGCCGGCGCGGCCAGCACGCAGGCGCCGGCGAGGATGGCGCCCGTCGGGTTGGCCACCTGCCCCGCCAGCGTGGTGATGAAGTTCGACAGCGAGACGGCGAGCGGCTGCTGGTCGAGCTCCTTTGTCACGAGGAACGGCCAGAGGAACTCGTTCCACGGGCCGATGAAGGTGACGAGGACGACGGTCAGCAGCGCCGGTCGTACCAGCGGCAGGGCCACCGACCGCAGCACCCGCAGCTCCGAGGCGCCGTCGATGCGCGCCGCCTCGAAGACGTCCTGCGGCAGCTGCAGGAAGTACTGCCGGAAGATGATGACCGCGGTCGAGTTGACGAGGAACGGCAGCGCGACGCCGAGGCGCGTGTCCGCCAGGCCGTAGTCCCGAGCGACGAGGATGTACAGCGGCACGAGCAGCAGCTGGAAGGGCACCACCTGCACGAGCAGGGCCAGCCCGAAGAGCGCCCCCCGGCCCCGGAACTCCAGCTGCGCCAGCGCGTACCCGGCGAGCGTCCCGAGCACGACGGTTCCGAGGATGACGAGGCCGGCGAAGATCCCCGAGTTCAGCAGGCCCGTCCCGAGGCTGATGGCGCCGTCGATGGCGCCGTAGTTCGCGAGCGTGGCCTCGCCGGGCGTCGGCACGAGGCCGGTGAGCGTCGGGTCGGGGGCCACCTGGAGCGAGCCGCCCACCATCGCGAGGAACGGGAAGAGGAAGACGACGGCTCCGACGGCGAGGACGAGGACCCGCCAGGCGCGCGCGGACGGCCGCCGGCGGCGGCGTCGGGGTGCTGCCGTCTCGGCGGCGGTGGTGGCGCGGCCCTCGGCGGACGTGTCCGCTGCTGCGGACGGGGCCCCGGCCCGCGAGGAGCCCGGCAGGGGTGCGGCGGTGGCGCTCATCGCTCTCCTCCGACGAGACGGCGGTTGACGAGGGACACGGCGAGGACGAGGACGACGAGGAGGATGCCGATGGCCGCCGCCTCGCCCGGCTCGTTCTGCTCGATACCCCGTTGGTAGAGCAGGAGGACGGGGGTGGCCGAGGCGCCGTCCGGGCCGCCACCCCCGGTGAGCAGGTAGGGCTCGGTGAAGAGGTTCGCGCCGACGATGGTGGACAGCAGGACGACGAGGAGCGTCGCCGGCCGGACGCCCGGCACCGTCACCGACCAGAACCGGCGCACGCGTCCGGCGCCGTCCGTCGCCGCGGACTCGTGCAGCTCCTTCGGGACCGCCTGCAGCGCAGCCAGGTACAGCAGGATGTAGAAGCCCAGCTGCTTCCACGTGACGAAGACGGCGATCATCGGCATCGCCCACGCGCTGTTGACGAGCCACGGCGGGTCGGGGACCAGGCCGAGCGGCCCCAGCAGGCGGTTGACCAGCCCGTCGCCGCCGAAGAGGAACAGCCAGACGCCGACGACCGCCACCGAGCTCGTGATGTACGGCACGTAGTAGGCGACGCGGAAGAACGTCAGGCCTCGCAGCGGCGCGTCGAGCGCCACCGCGAGGAGGAGCCCGAGCACGACGGTCAGGGGCACGTTGATGACGAGGAAGACGACGATGTTGAGGAACGACCGCTGCACCGCGGGGTCCGCGAGCACCGCCGTGAAGTTGGCCAGCCCCGTGAAGGGGCGGTCGACGTCGGCGCCCGGCGCGGCGAAGAAGTAGTCGTGCACCGACATCCACACCGCGAAGGCGAGCGGCACCGCGAAGACGGCGAGCACGAAGAGGAGGTACGGCGCGCCGAAGAGCGCACCGAGCGGCTGGCGGCCGAGGAGCCGGTGCAGCAGGGTCGCCGGCTGCCGGTCGCCCGCCCGGTCCGGTCCGGTCGTTCCCCCGCCGGTCCTGCCCCGGCCGGTCCTGCCCCGACCGGACGCGCCCCGTCCTGGCCCCGCCGGCCGGGCGGCCGTCCCGGCGCTCACTGCTGCCCCGTCGTGACGAGGGAGCGGATGGCGGACGCGGCCTCGTCGAGGCCCTCCTGCACGCTCTCCGAGCGGTAGATCACCGCGGCGGACCAGGCGTTGCGGAAGGCCTGCCAGACCTTGGTCGAGCTCTGCACGTTGGGCACCTCCACGGTGCGGGCCGCCTGCTCGGCGAACGGGACGTAGGTCGGGTTGTCGGCGAACCAGTCGGCGTAGGTGTCGAGGAGGTCCGCCCGCAGCGGCATCTGCCCCGTCATCTCGAGGAGCCTGCGGTCCTGGTCGGCGCTCGTCGCGAACCGCGCCACGTCCCAGGCCGTCGCCCGGTTCCGGCAGGCGGAGTACAGCGCGATGTTCTTGGCGTCGGAGAAGCTCCACGTCTCCCCCGCCGGCGTGCCCTCGGGCGTGGGCACCGGGACCACGCCCCAGTCCACGACCCCGTCGTAGACGGCCACGGCCCAGGGGCCCGCGAGCGTCATCGCCGTCGCCCCGACCGCGAACGCGTCGCCGTTGAAGAGCTCGGGGCTCGCGAGGCCCTCGTCGTAGAGCGTCCGCCACAGCTCGGCCACGGCACGCCCGTCGGCGTCGTCGAAGGTCGGCTCGCCGTCCTCGACGAGCTGGGTACCCCCGGTCTCGGCGGCGTAGAACGGGTAGAAGTCGAACCAGGACTGGAAGAACTGGCTCGAGGGGTTGGGGTACAGCGCGTGCGGCGCCGCCCCGGAGCCGACCAGGGTGCGCGACGTCGAGAGCAGCTCGTCGTAGGTGTGCAGCGGCGGGTCCTCGGGGTCCAGACCCGCTGCGGCGAAGGCCTTCTTGTCGTAGAGCACCATCACCGGGTTCGACTTCCACGGGATCTGGCGGAAGTCGCCGTCGGGCGAGGCGTACTGCTCGGCGAGGTCCCCGCTGCGGGCGGTGATGTAGGCGGTCGCGTCCTCGCCGTCGTCGGTCGGCGGCAGGGTGTCGAGGTCGACGAGCCCCTGCTGCCGGGTGAACTCGGGCACGGCCGCCGGTGACGTGTTGAAGATGAGGCAGGGGGCGTTCCCCGCCGTGATGGAGGCCGTGATGACGGCCTCGGACGTCGTCCCGGCGGGGATCTCCTGGGCGCGGACCTCCTCGTCGGGGTGCGCGGCGTTCCAGGCGGCCACCATCTGCTCGCCCCACTCCACCTCCTGGGAGTTGTTCGAGTACCAGACCGTGATGGGCCCCCGGCTCGTCGCCGCGGCCGCGGCGTCCACGCCCTGGGGACCGCCGCAGGCCGCGACGGCGGGTCCCAGCAGCAGCACCGCGGCGGCAGCCACGGGCAGCCGTCGCCGAGGTCGGGCCCGCGACGCCGGAGGGACGCCGGACGTCGGAGGGACGCCGGACGTCGGAGAGGTGCCGGACGTCGGAGGGGTGCAGGGAAGGCGGTGCCGTCGGATGCGCATCGTCGCGCCTCTCGGGGGTGCGGTCGGGACCTCGGGTCCCGGTGCGGGACGTCTGCCGCGCCGGTGCCGGCGGGGCGGTGGGACGGCGACGGTCAGGTCGCGGCGGCGCCGGGCGGCGCCGTCGAGCCGCGGACGACGAGCTCGGGCGGCGGCAGGTGGACGTCGTGCTCCTCGCCACCGAGGGCGTCGTCGCCCCCGGCGCGCCGGGCCAGCAGGTCGACGAGGGCGGTCGCCGCGCCGGCCCCCCAGGCGCGGCTGTCGGTGCGGACGGTGGTGAGCGGCGGGTGGACGTGCCCCGCGAGCTCGACGTCGTCGAAGCCCGTCACCGACAGGTCCTCCGGCAGCCGCACGCCGCGGGCGTGCGCGACGCCCAGTCCCGCCACCGCCATCGGGTCGCCGGCGTGGACGACGGCCGTCGGCGGCTCCGCGAGGTCGAGGAGCTGTGCCGTCGCACGGGCTCCCGCGGCGGCCGTGAAGTCGCTCTCCACGACGGCGTGCGGCGCCAGCCCGGCGGCGGCGAGCTCGGCCTCCACGGCCCGCCGGCGGCGCAGGCCGTGCTCGAGCCACGCCGGTCCGGCGACGTGGGCGATGCGGCGGTGACCGAGGTCGAGCAGGTGGCGCACGGCGGCTCGCATCCCGCGGTCGTCGTCGACGCGGACGGCCGGGAAGGGCGACGGCGTCGTCGGGCGCTGCAGCGTGACCGCGGGGAGGCCGAGCGCGACGAGGTGCCCGATGCGGGGGTCGTCCACCCGTACGTCGCTGACGACCACGCCGTCGACGCGGCGTTCGCGGGCCAGGCGCTCGTAGGTCGCGCGCTCCTCGTCGTCGTCCGCGACCACGTCGAGGACGAGCGACCACGCGTGGCGGGAGACGACCTGCTCGACCCCGGCGATGAGAGAGGCGAAGAAGGGGTCGTCCGCGATCGTGTCGACGGAGCGGTGGAGGACCAGCCCGACAGCCTGCGCCCGCTGCACCCGCATGGCGCGGGCCCGGTGGTCCGGCTGCCAGCTCATCTCGTCGGCCACGCGCAGGATGCGGGCGCGGGTGCGATCGCTCACCCCCGGACGCCCGTTGAGGGCGAAGGAGACCGCACCCCGGCTCACCCCGGCCGCGCGCGCGACGTCGGCGATGGTGGGCCTGGTGCTGCGCGCCACGTCCTCGCCCCCTCGCGTCGTCGGCGACCGGTGGCGGTACTAAATCGATCTAGTCGTACGGCGTCAAGACCTCCGGCACGACAGCGGCCCCCGGCCTCGGAGGGCACGGGGGGCGCTGCTGGTCGGACGCTCAGGCCGTCACAGGCCGCCCTTGAACAGCAGCCGGTTCGACGTCGAGCCGACGTTGCGGGCGACGACCCCGGTCGTCGCGTTCTGGACGAGGGTGTCGTTCACCTGGCTGCTCGGGAGGTCGCCGTAGCGCGCCTTGACGAGCGCCATGGCGCCGGCGACGTGCGGGCTGGCCATGGACGTCCCGCTGATGGTGTTGGTCCCGCCGTTCAGCCACGTCGAGGTGATGCCGACGCCCGGCGCGTAGATCTCCGCGCAGGACCCGTAGTTGGAGAACGACGCCCGCGTGTCGGTCTGGTCGGACGCCGCGACGGTGAGGGCTCCGCCCGCGGAGGCCGGTGACACCGCGCACGCGTCCTGGTTCTCGTTGCCCGCCGCCACGGCGATCGAGACGCCGGACGCCGCGAGGGAGTCGACCGCTCGGTTGAGCGCCGCCGAGTACCCGCCGCCGAGGCTCATGTTCGCCACGGCCGGCTTCACCGCGTTGCCGCGCACCCAGTCGACGGCGGCGATGATCCCCGAGGTGCTGCCGCTCCCGTCGCAGCCGAGCACGCGGACGCCGCGCAGCTGCACGCCCTTGGCGACGCCGTAGGTGGCGCTGCCGATCGTGCCGGCCACGTGCGTGCCGTGGCCGTTGCAGTCCTGGCCGTTCCCGCCCAGCGCGTCGTAGACGTTGCGGGCGCGGCCGCCGAAGTCCGGGTGCGACGTCGCGATGCCGGTGTCGACGACGTACGCCGTCACCCCCGACGCCGTCGACCCGTAGGTGTACGTGCCGGAGAGCGGGCGGTTCCGCTGGTCGATGCGGTCGAGGCCGTAGAGGCCGCCGCCGACGGCCACCCGCTGGGTCGCGTCCAGGGTGACGACGGCGTCCTCCTCGATCGCGACGACGTCGGGGTCGCGCTGCACCGCGGCGAGCTCGGCGGCGTCGAGGTCCGCGGCGAACCCGTCGACGGCGACGTCGTAGACCTCGTCCGGCACGACCCCGAGGTCCGCGGCGACGTCCTCGGCGTCCGAGCCCGCCTCGAGGGTGACGATGTAGCTGCCCTCGACGGCGTCGGCACCGGCGGACTGGACGGCGAGCGGGGCGTCCCCGGACGGAGCCGCGGCGGCCGCGCCCACCGGTCCGACGACGAGCCCGACGACCGCCGTCGCGGCGAGGGCGAGGGACGCGCGGCGGCGCCCGGTGGCAGTGGTGCCGGTGGCAGTGATGCCGGTGGCGGGGGTGCCGGCGGACGAGGTGGTGGCGTGCTCGGTCACGGGGCCTCTTCACGGGGACGGGCCCGCGCGACACCGCGGACCATCGGCACTGGTGGTCACGTGGAGTGCCGTACCAGGACGCTCGGTGAGCGTCCCGGGAACGTAAGTCGCGATCTGGACACCGTCAACGGGTCCCGCGCCCCCAGTGGTGTGACCGACGTCACGCGAGCCGACGGGGCGGCCGCGAGCACCGTCGTCAGGGCGGCAGCTGCAGGACGGCGCGCGCGAGGTCGCCGTCGACGACCAGCGTCGTGGCGAACCCGGCGCGCACGGCCGCGCGGGTCGCCTCGGCCCGGTAGGCGCCGTGGCTCGTGGCCACGCGCTGGGGCGCCCGCACGAGCTGCTCCGCCGTCAGCCCGACGACGCGGGCGTCGAGCGAGGTCGAGACCGCAGCGCCGTCGGCGTCGAAAAGCCGGCCGCTGACCTCCCCGCACGCCCCGGCGTCGGTGGCCTCCTGCTGCGTGCGCGCGTCGAGGAGGTCGAACACCGCCGACCTCGACGGCCCCCACGCGCCGACGGAGAGCACCGCCACGTCGAGGCGGTCCCCGAGCACGAGCGCGGAGGCGATCTCGTCCTGCTGCCGCAGCCCCGCCGCGGTCGCCGCGTCGCCGACCACCAGCGGGGCGTAGAGGACCCGACCGTGCGAACCCGCCGCCGCAGCGACCCGGCGCACCACCTCGACGGAGCCCAGCACCCCGTCCCCGGGGTGGACGGCGCCCGCGAGCTGGACCACGGTGCACCGGGGCAGGCGGTCGAGCTGGTGGCTCATCGCCTCGATGGCACGGCTCCACGTCATCCCGAGCACGTCACCCTCACGCAACACGCCGCGCAAGACCTCGGCCGTGGCGGCGGCGACGCGCGCGACGGCCGGGGCCGGGGAGGCGGGCCCCGGCGCGGCCTCGACCTCCACGACGACGGCCCGCGGCACGCCGAGCGCCTGCTGCAGCTCGGCGCAGAGGTCGCGGTCCACGCGTCCGGGGGTGACGACCTCGACCTTGACGGCACCACGACGTCGCGCGTCGGCGACGAGCCGGGCGACCTGGAAGCGACTGACCCCGAACGCCTTCGCGATGGCCACCTTGGACGCGTCGTCGACGTAGTACCGCCGGGCCATGTGGACGCCGAGGTCGTCCTCGTCCCAGCGGGCCAGGGCGTCGCGCTCGGCCTCGGACAGGAGGGCGCCGTCGTCGTCGACCGGCAGCCTTTCTCCCTCGCGCACCCCTCGATGGTGCCCTGCGCCGCGCGGGCCCCCGCTCACAGCCTTGCGCGAGCCGCGTCCGCGGGAGCATCCTGCCCTCAGGTGAGGGGCCGCATCCCCTCAGATGAGAGACCACCCGCGACGGAGGGGGAGGACCCATGAGCAGCAGCACGACGGACGGGACAGCCGGAGGCCCGGGCGGGGCGGCTCCAGCCGTGAGCCCCCGCCGCGCCGTCGCAGCGGCCTTCAGTGGCGCGTTCCTGGAGTGGTACGACTTCTACCTCTTCGGCACCGCGTCGGCGCTCGTCTTCCCGCAGCTGTTCTTCCCCGAGTCGTCGCCGACCGCGGGCACCATCGCGTCCTTCGGCGCCTTCGCCGCCGGCTTCGTGACGCGCCCGATCGGTGCCGTCCTCTTCGGGCACTTCGGCGACCGCATCGGGCGCAAGCCGATGCTGCTGCTGACGATCCTCGTCATGGGCCTGGGGACGGCGCTCATGGGCGTGCTCCCCACCTTCGACAGCGTCGGGCTCTGGGCGGCCGCCCTGCTCATCGGGCTCCGCCTGGTCCAGGGGCTCGGCATCGGCGGGGAGTTCGGCGGCGGGTCGCTCGTCGCCCTCGAGAACGCGCCCCGGCACCGCCGCGGGGTCATGGGCAGCATCCACCAAGTGGGGACCCCGGTCGGGCTGCTCGTCTCCTCGGGGGTCTTCGCGCTCGTGCAGCTCCTGCCCGAGGACGCCTTCCTGTCCTGGGGCTGGCGCATCCCCTTCCTGCTGGGGGGCGCCTTCCTCGTCGTCGCCTTCACCGTCCGGCGCCATCTGCCGGAGACGGAGGCCTTCCGCGAGGACGCCACCCAGGTGCGGCGGCTGCCAGTGCTCTCGCTGCTGCGCGAGCAGCCGAAGGACCTGGGGCTCGCCGTCGGGGCACGCATGACCGACGCCGTCACGTTCAACATCATCAACGTCTTCGGCATCGCCTACGCCACGAGCGAGCTCGGGCTGCCGGACCAGCTGATGCTCACCGGGTTCGTCATCGCCGCGGCCGTCGAGGTGGCGCTGCTGCCCGTCGTCGGGCACGTCTCCGACCGGGTCGGACGCCGGCCGGTCTACCTCTTCGGCATCGTCGTCTGCGCGGTGATGGGCGTCGTCTACTTCCCGCTGCTGGCCACCGGGCAGACGTGGGTCGTGTGGCTGACCATCGTCGTCACCCTCGCCGTCGGCACGGGCTGCATGTTCGGCATCCAGGGCGTCCTCTTCTCCGAGATGTTCGCCACCCGGATGCGGTACACGGGCCTCGGCGTCGCCTACCAGTTGTCCGCCCTGCTCGGCGGCGCCCCGACGCCGATCATCGCCACCGCGCTCGCGGCCGCCACCGGCTCGGTGTGGCCCGTCGTGGCCTACCTGCTCGTCGTGTGCGCCATCAGCTTCGCGTGCGTCAGGGCCGCCGGCGAGACCTCGCGCCGCGAGCTCGTCGACGAGCCGGCCCGCTGACCGCCCGCCCCGCCCACACCGGAGGACCCGTGACCGCGACGCCGGCCGCCACCCATGGGGCGCAGCGCCCCAACATCGTCTTCGTCATCACCGACCAGCAGCGCTTCGACACCATCGCCGCACTCGGCCACGACCACGTCGACACGCCGAACCTCGACCGGCTCGTGGCCGAGGGGACCGCCTTCACGCGCACCTACGTGACGGCGCCGTCGTGCGCGCCGTCGAGGGCGAGCCTGTTCACGGGCCTCTACCCGCACACCTCGGGCGTGCTGCGCAACGACGACCCGTGGCACCACTCCTGGGTGGAGCGGCTCGCCGACGCCGGCTACCGCTGCGCCAACGTCGGCAAGATGCACACCTACCCCTACGAGACGTCGGTGGGCTTCCACGAGCGGCACGTCGTGGAGAACAAGGACCGGGCGCACCCCGACCTGCCGTTCTTCCTCGACTCGTGGGACAAGGCGCTGCACGTGCGCGACCTGGAGAAGCCCGACCGCGTGCACCTGCGAAGCCGCCCCGACTACCGCGAGAGCCTGGGCGCCTTCGCCTGGGAGCTGCCCGACGAGATGCACCCGGACAACTTCGTCGGGGGGCTGGCGCGGTGGTGGCTGCAGCGGTGGGTCGGCGGCACCCCTGGGACGACGGGCGACGCCCCGACGGGCCAGCCCTTCTTCCTGCAGGTCGGCTTCCCCGGCCCCCACCCCCCGTACGACCCGACGCCCGGGGTCCTCGAGCGCTACGCCGACCGCGACGTCCCGATGCCGCACCGCACGCCCGAGGACCTCGCCGCGCAGCCCCGCGCCCTCCAGGAGCTGCGTCGTCAGCACGAGGACAACGACCACGACGCCGTCGTCCACCTGGAGGACCCGAGCGAGGAGCAGATGCGCCGCCAGCGGCGGCACTACCTCGCGAACGTCACGATGCTCGACGAGCAGGTCGGGCTCCTGCGCGCCGAGCTCGAGCGGCTCGGGGTCCTCGACGACACCGTGGTCGTCTTCACCTCCGACCACGGCGACTGCCTCAACGACCACGGGCACAGCCAGAAGTGGACGATGTACGACCCGAGCGTGCGCGTCCCGGCGCTCGTGCGCGGGCCGGGCGTCGTCGCGGGCCAGGAGGTCGACGGGCTGACGTCGATGATGGACCTCGGGCCCACGGTGCTGGAGCTCGCCGGCGTGGACGTGCCGTCCTGGATGGAGGCACGGTCCCTCGTCCCCGCGCTGCGGGGCGAGCGGTGGCCGGGCCGCGAGCACGCCTTCTCCGAGCACGCGCGCGACCACATCCTCACCGGCACGGCGATGATGACGATGGTCCGCGACGACCGGTACAAGCTCGTCACCTTCGTCGACAGCGATGAGGGCCAGCTCTTCGACCTCGTGGAGGACCCGCACGAGGAGCGCACGCTGTGGGACGACCCGGCCAGCGCGGGCCTCAAGCGGCACCTCCTCGACGTCGTCGCCCGCTGGCGGACGGAGTCCGCGGCCGGCCCCGCCGCGGCGTGGGCGGCCGGCTGGCGCTGACCGGGGCTGACCACGGCGCGGGTGGACCTCGCGGGACGGCGGGCCGCCCTCCCGCCCACGAGGTCCACCGCCGCGGCGCCCGTCAGGCGCGGGCCAGCAGCGACGCGAGGGGCGAGTCGTCGAGGTGCTCGAGGAGGTCGGCCGGCGTCGCGTAGACGGCGGCGGCACCCGCCTGCAGGAGCTCGTCGCGCGAGCTGCCGCCGCAGGTCAGGCCGATGCAGGGGATCGCCGCGGAGCCGGCGGACTCGACGTCCCACACCGTGTCGCCGACGGCGACGCAGCGGCTCGGCTGGAGGTCGTTCGCCTCCGCGGCGCGCCCGAAGATGTCCGGCGCGGGCTTGGCGGCGTCGACGTCGGCCGAGGTCAGGACGCCCTGGAGCTCCTCGCGGGCGCCGATGGCGGGGAGCATCCAGTCCAGGTCGCCGGCGTCACCGCTGGTCGCCAGGACGACGGCGAGGCCGCGGCCGGACAGCTCGGCGATCAGGTCGGCCGCGCGCGGGAAGGCCGAGACCTCGTCGCGCAGCGCGGCGTAGTGGTCGGAGTGGCCTTGCGTGAGGGTGGTCACGAGGTCGTCGTCCACGGCGTCGGAGCCCGGCCGCCCCAGTCCGTCGCCGAGGACGCGGCGCACCAGCTCCGAGCCGCCGAGCCCGATCCCCCGGTGCAGCACCGCCATCGGCACGGGCGGCGCCCCGGCGTCGCGCAGCGCCCGCGCCCACGCGACGACGTGGAGGTAGTTGGTGTCGAGCAGCGTGCCGTCGACGTCGAGGAGGACGCCGAGGCGGTCCGCGTCCCGGGCGGGGGCGTCGTGGTCGTCGGAGGAGGTGGGCACGGCGGTCTCCCTGGGGGGCGGGGTCGGTGGTGGCGCGGGTGCGGTCCACCACGGCCGTCGACGACCGTAGGACCGGGCGACCCGGCGCACCCGGCGGCACGGCTCGCGGCGGGCACGCGCTGCCCCTAGCGTCGGGTCCGCCGCGCGGTGCGAGGTCGCCCCCGCGCGTCCCGGTCCGACGGCGGCGCGGACCACCCGGTCCGCGGACCAGCGCGCCGCCCCGCGGCGCACGCCCCCCAGGAGCTCCGATGGCCCACCAGCCCTCCCCGCAGGACCGCGGCGACGCCGAGACCCGGCGCACCGGCGACGTCCGCGACGACCAGACCCCCGGCACGGACCGGACCGACGACGTGCGCGGCCGCCGCGACGACGTCGCCCCGGCCGGCTACCGGCCGGGCGACCGCGACCTCGACCGGGACGACGCCGACGGTCGTGACCGCGGCTACCGGGAGACCCGCACGCCGGAGCGCGTCGAGACCCGGGAAGGCACCCGCGAGCCCAAGCCGGCGAAGACGAGCGCGGCGGCGACCTTCGGCCTCGTCTTCGGGCTCTCGGCGCTGCTGTCCGCGCTGACGCTGCTCCTCACGCCGCTCGCGCTGGTGCTCGGGATCATCGGCCTCGTGCTCGGCATCGCCGGCATCTCCATGACCAAGCGCGTCGGCGTGACCGGCCGCGGCCTGGCCGTGGCCGGCATCGTGCTCTCGGTCCTCGGCATCGTCGTCAGCCTCGTCCTCATCATCGGCATCACGACCGTGCTCAACAACGACCAGGCGGTGCAGCGGCTGCAGGACCAGGTGCAGCAGCTGCAGAACCAGCTGCCCGACGACCTGCAGCCGACCGACGCCGGCTGACCTCCCTCCCCCCCCCGACGACGGCCACGCACCCGCCCGGGTTCGTGGCCGTCGTCGTACGCGGCGCCGTCGTGCGATGGGGGTCGTCCTGCGTGACGGCGGGCCTCGCGGACGGTCAGCGGCCGGAGGCGAGCAGCTCCTGCACCGGGTCGGCACCCGCTGCCGCGGCGCCGTCGTCCGCCGCGGCGAGCGCGGCGCGCAGCAGCATCGCGACGGCGACCGCCCCGGGGTCGGGGGACCCGACGACCCGGTCGCCCAGGTAGGCGGCGCGGCCGCGCCGCGCCCGGACGTCGGCGGTGCGGCGGGCCCCGTCGGCGGCGGCCGCCGCGACCTGCGCGAGAGACCCGCCGTCCGCCACGGACCCGGCGGCCGGCGCGAGGGCGTCGACCATCGTGCGGTCGCCCGGCTCGGCCCCGCCGACGCGCTGCACCGCCGCGAGCCCGGCCACCAGCCCCTCGCCCCACCCGCCGTCGCCGGGGGCCGAGGCGCCGCCCGCCCGCTCCGCCGCCGCCGCGAGCTCGGCGAGCAGGAGGCCGACGAGCGGCCCGCTCGTCCCGCCCACCTCGTCGAGGAAGACCTCGGCCGCCGCCGCCAGGGCCTCGGCGCCGCTGCGGCCGGCGGGACCGCCCTCGCCCGTGCCGTCGAGCCGGACGACGACCCGGCGCAGGCCGCCGCGCAGGTTGTCCCCGAAGTCGCCGTCGCCCGCGACGCGGTCCAGGCGCGTGAGGTCGCCGTGCGCCGCCTCGGCGTCCGCGGCCCACCGGCGCAGCGCCCGCTCGGCGGCCGAGGCGCCCTCGGGCAGGGTCCCGTCCGCCGGCGGCGGCACCTCCGGGGAGGCCGGCCCGCCGGTCGGGCCGGAGGTCGCGGCGTCCCGCACCCAGGGGGCGGGGACGACGTCCGCGCGACCCGCCGGCCCGCCGTCCGTGGTCGGCGCCGGCAGGGCGGGCGCGAGGGCCGGCGCGCGCCACAGGTCCAGCCACCCCGGTCGTAGCGCCGTCAGCGTCACCGAGGCGCCGTGCATGTCGAGGGCGGCGACGAAGGTGCCGGCCAGCGAGGCGGCGAGGCGCACACCGCGGCGCCCCAGCACCTCGGCGACCTCCTCCAGGACGGCGAACAGCTCCAGCTGCGTGGTCGCGCCGAGGCCGTTGACGAGCGCGAGCACGCCGTCGCCGCCGACGTCCGGGAGCGCGGCGAGGACCTGGTCGACGAGGCCCTCGACGAGCTCGGGGAGCGGCGTCCTGGCGACCGTCCGGGCCGCGCGCTCGCCGTGGATGCCGACGCCGAGCTCGACCTCGTCCGCGCCGAGCGCGAAGGCCGGCTCGCCGGTCGCCGGGTCGGTCTGCGCGCGGGTGGCGACGGCGAGGCTGCGGCTCGCGGCGACGACGTCGCGGCCCAGCACGACGAGGTCGTCCACCGACGCGCCGCCGTCGGCGGCGGCGCCGAGGAGCTTCTCCACGACGACGGTCGCGGCGGTCCCGCGGCGCCCGGCGGCGTTGTCGGCGGAGTCCGTCGCGACGTCGTCGTCGACGAGCACCTCGCCGACCCGGACCCCCTCGAGCCGGAGGCGCTCCGCGGCGATGCGGAAGTTGATGACGTCGCCCGTGTAGTTCTTCACGACGAGGACGACGCCGTCCGGGCCCGCCGCCGCACGGCCCGCCTCGAGCACCTGCCGGTTGTGCGGGGAGGTGAAGACCATGCCGGGCGCGGCGCCGTCGAGGACGCCGGGGCCGAGGAAGCCGACGTGCAGCGGCTCGTGCCCGGCGCCCCCGCCCGAGACCAGGCCGACCCGCCGTCCCGCGTGCCGGGTGCGGGCGAGCAGGTGCAGCGGCTCGGGACGCACCACGACGAGGTCGGCGTGGGCGCGGGCGAAGCCGGCCGCGGCACGGGCGACCGGGTCGTGCTCGGGGTGGGCGAGCGGTGCGCTCATGGGTGGGGCCTCCTCGGCGCGGCGACGGCGCCGCGGCGCGATCCTCCGCGCCCGACGGGCGCGGGGGCAAGGTCCGGCGCGCGTCGTGGGCACCTCCTCCCCGGACGTCGGCGGCGACGTCCCCCCACGCGAGCCCCCGCACCCGACGTCGGCGACGACGTCGCCCCGCACCCGGCCCAA